>JAYTIS010000025.1:0-2675 GCA_043731725.1 Novosphingobium sp. | reverse complement strand
GCGCTGCCAGTCGGCGGACGATTGGTTGCGCAGCCACGTAAACTGGCGCTTGGCATAATTGCGGGTGGCCTGCGCGCCGCGCGCTTCGGCCTCAGCGCGGCTGGTGGTTCCAGCGAGCAGTGTAGCGATTTCGGTGACACCGATTGCGCGCATCGCGGGAAGATCGGGGTCGAGCTGGCGGGCCAGCAACGCTTCAACCTCGACCAGTGCGCCGCGCTCGAGCATCTGGGCAAAGCGCTGGTCACAGCGCGCATAGAGCCAGTCGCGCGGTGGGAGTAGCACAACGGGGTGCAGTGTGACCGACGGGCCAATCCCGCCCGTCAGTTCGCTTTGCCAATCGCCTAGCGGGCGCCCGGTGCTGCGCACCACTTCAAGCGCGCGCGCAATCCGCGCGGAGTCGCTCGGCGCGAGCAGGGCAGCACGTGCTGGGTCTTCGCGCTGCAGGGCGTTGTATGCATCAGCGGTGGGCAGGGCGCGCACCACCTTGCGGATATCTGCCGCAATCGTCGGGACCGGCGCGATCCCGTCGAGCAGGGTGCGCAGGTATAACCCGGTCCCGCCGACCAGCACTGGCACCGCGCCTCGCGCGTGAACCTTTGCGATGACCGCACGGGCCTCAGCCGCCCAGTCGGCTGCCGAGCAGGCAATTGCTCCGTCCCAGGTGCCAAATAGCCGGTGTTCGATACCGTGCATCTCGGCGATTGTGGGGCGCGCCGACAGGACCGCCAGATCGGCATAGACTTGCGCGCTGTCGGCGTTGATCACCACGGCTTCGCGCCCTTGCGCGCGCAGGGCCAATGCCAGCCGCACCGCCAGATCGCTCTTGCCGCTCGCAGTCGGCCCTGCGATGAGCGCCAGCGGTGGCCGCTGGGTCGGTTCAGGAGTTATCGGCGTGCTCATTGCTCGGGTAATAGCAGATCAAGCGGCCCTGTCCGCAAGTTTGGCGCAAGTGCTGGAGGCTCTGGCCGAACAGGGCCTTGCCGCGCGGCATTTCACGGGTCCGGGCGGCGTGGACGAGATCATTAGCGAAGCGGCCGACACAAGCGACTGGCCGCGATTTCGCGGCGTCCTCGAAGCGCATTTACCGCCCGCCGATGTGCTGATCGCCGATCATGTGCCGCTGATGCCGGGGCTGTTCGTGTCGGACATGGATTCGACCATGATCGGCCAGGAATGCATCGATGAGCTGGCTGATTTCGCTGGGCTCAAGCCGCAAATCGCCGCGATTACTGATCGCGCGATGCAGGGTGAACTCGATTTTGCAGCGGCCTTGCGTGAGCGCGTTGCCTTGCTGGCCGGGTTGGACGAGGCGGCGATTGCGCAGTGTCTAGTTGAGCGTATCCGGCCGATGCCGGGTGCGCAGACGCTGGTGGCGACACTCAAGGCGCAGGCCTGCCATACAGTGCTGGTAACGGGCGGATTTCATCAGTTCGCCGATTCGGTGGCGGCGCAGCTGGGCTTTGAACGCGTTGTCGCCAACCGGCTCGAAATTGCGGGAGGCAAGCTGACCGGGCAGCTCACCGGTGCTATCGTGGACAGCAGCGTGAAGCGCGCGGTGTTAGAAGACGAAGCTGCGCGGCTGAGCATTGGCCGAGCCGGTGGGCGATCGAGTCTGGCGACCGGAGACGGGGCCAACGATATCCCGATGCTGGAAGCCGCCTGTTACGGCCTCGCCTATCACGCCAAGCCCAAGGCCCGGGCCGCGGCGCATGGCTGGATTGACCTGGGGGACTTAACCCATGTGCTGCGCCTTCTAGGAATTCCCGAAGCGGAGTGGGTGAAATGTTAGGCAATGCTCGCCTACATCCGATATTGACATGAATGTAAGTAAAGGCTAAGCCCGGGTCCATGAACATGCTGACTCCCACGCTCGCTCCGGCCGATCTGGCTGACGAACTTCCGATCATCGATGCGCGCCGCCCGGCGCCGCGGTACAATTTTCCCAAGGCCTGGCATCACTTTAAAGAGCTGATCAAGGACAAGGAAAACACCGCCGAGGTTGCGCCGATTTTCGAAGCGCTACCGTGGCGCGGCGCTTACCACGCGGCGGTGGCGTTCCTGTCGACCGAGCGCGGGCAGGAAATCCGCCGCAGCGAGCCTTCGTTGGTAGCAATTCTCGATGATCATCCGGCCTTGCGCAAACTTCCCGCCGGGTCGCTGGGGCAGGTCTATTGCGATTTTATGGAGCGCGAAGGACTGTCAGCGCAGGGGCTGGTCGATGAACTCGACAAATATCGTCGCCCTGACCAGTATTTCAGCGATCAGGCCGACTGGTATTTTCAGCGGGTGCGCGACACGCACGATTTGATGCACATCATTTCGGGCTTTGGCCGCGATGCCTTGGGCGAGCAATGCGTGCTGGCCTTCACCTATGGGCAGCAGCCGGCGCTGGCGCACTTGTTCCTCGGTTACGCCGGAGCGTTTGAGATTCGCAAGCGGATGACGGTCAAGGTGCCGGTGCTGCGCGCGGTGCGTGAAGCACAACGAATGGGCAAGGTCTGCCCGCGGATTATCGAACAACCGATTCTGGAACTGCTGGCGCGGCCGCTCGATGAAGTCCGTGCGGAATTCGGCATCGTGCAGCCGCATCACTATCACGCGGCGCATACCACGTGGCGCGCGGCTGGGATCAACCCTTACGATCTGCTCCCACCGGAGAAGAAGGCGGCTTGAGC
>JAYTIS010000024.1:0-16715 GCA_043731725.1 Novosphingobium sp. | reverse complement strand
TGCGGGCGTCCGCCCACCCCCCAGATCGTGTCATAGCCCAGCACCAGCACCGAAAACGCCAGCACGGTGATAACCATGCCCTTTACCGCGCCGAACCCGAACCCGATCAGCCGATCAATCGGTCCGAGCACCGAATTGCGGCTGGCTGACCCCAGCCGGCCTGACAGCAATTTCACGATCGCATAGGGTACTAAGAGCAGGACCGCGAACGCCAAAACCGAGGCCCCGCTGGTCGTACCGACATAATTGAACAGCGCAGCGGTGAGCGGGGTGTGCAGGTTATGGATCGCCACCAGTGCCAGCACCCAGGCGGCCAATGCGAACACTTCCTGCACGAATCCGCGCATGAAACCGGTGATGGCGCCAAGCCCAACCAAGAGCAAAACTGCAATGTCAAAACCGGTCATAGCGTCAGAACTAAGCGCCGCTCATTATCCGGTCAACGAGATTTGGTAGCAGAGCCAGCCCGGCATAGCGCGTACCCTTGGCTTTGCCAGGCAAGTCCGCCGGGCCGCAAGCGCTGGCAAAACCCAGCTTGGCAGCTTCGCGCAAGCGGATAGCGCCATGCGCAACCGGGCGGATTTCTCCTGCTAAGGACACTTCGCCAAACCACACCCCGTCCGCCGCCAGCGGCTTATCGGCCAAAGCAGAGACAAGTGCTGCAGCCACCGCCAAATCCGCCGCCGGATCGACCAGTCGGTACCCGCCGGCGACGTTCAAATAGACTTCGGCCGAGGAAAAGTTGAGCCCGCAGCGCGCCTCAAGCACCGCCAGCAGCATCGCCAGTCGTCCGCTGTCCCAACCCACGACTGCCCGGCGCGGGGTAGCGCCGCTGGCCAGCCGCACAATCAGCGCCTGAATCTCGACCAGCACCGGCCGGGTGCCTTCGATCGCCGGAAACACCGCACTTCCGGGCAAGGGTTGCTCGCGGCCCGACAGGAACAGCAGCGACGGATTGCCAACTTCGGCCAACCCCTGTCCCTCCATCGCGAATACCCCGATCTCATCTACCGGGCCGAAGCGGTTCTTGATCGAGCGCAGGATCCGGTATTGATGGCTGCGCTCACCTTCAAAGCTCATCACCACATCGACCATGTGCTCAAGCACGCGCGGCCCGGCGATGCTGCCGTCTTTGGTGACATGCCCAACCAATACCAGCGCGGCGCCGCTCTGCTTGGCATAGCGGATCAGTTCGAAGGCTGAGGCGCGAACCTGGCTAACCGTACCCGGCGCGCCTTCGATCTGGTCCGAATGCATGGTCTGGATCGAATCGATCACTACCAGCGCGGGCGGCGGCATGCCCGCCAAAGTGGTGAGGATATCGCGCACCGACGTTGCCGCAGCCAACAGAATCGGAGCCTTGCCCAGCCCCAGCCGGTCAGCCCGCAACCGGACCTGCCCGGCGGCTTCCTCGCCGCTGATATATACTGCGGTTTGCCCGCGCAGCGCCAGTGCTGCCGCCGCTTGCAACAGCAGCGTAGACTTGCCGATCCCCGGATCGCCGCCCATCAGCACCGCACTGCCCGGCACAAGACCTCCGCCCAGCGCGCGGTCGAACTCGGCCAAGCCAGTGGACTGGCGGACCAACGCTTCACCGGGCGCATCGAGTGCTTCGAACGCAATTGCCCGACCGCCCGATGACAAATCGTGCTTGGCCGAGAACACCGTCGCCGGCGCTTCCTCAGCCAGCGTATTCCACTCGCTGCAATCAGCGCACTGCCCCTGCCACCGGTGCGCGACGCTGCCGCATGCCTGACAAATATATCGGCGTTTGGTCTTCAACATGCTTCGGTTTAATCAGAACGTAACAGGAACGCAATTGCTACTTTGCGCGGGCGCGCAATTCACTGGCCAGACTTTCAACCGCTTTAGTCAGAGCGACCACTTCGGTCTCGCGCAGCAGATCGAGCTTTTCATGCAGCAGTTCGATTTCGAGTTCAGCCTTCACGTTGATTCGGTAATCTGTTTCGGCCTTGGCCCGGTCCACGTCCTGCTGCCGGTTTTGGCTCATCATGATGAACGGCGCGGCATAGGCCGCCTGGAAAGACAGAGCGAGATTGAGGAGGATAAACGGATAGGGATCCCAATGGTTTACCCAAGCGGTGATGTTAAGCGTCAGCCAGGCGACCAGAATTGTGCTCTGGATGATGATAAACCGCCACGATCCCATCGTCGCGGCGACAGCATCGGCAATCCGCTGGCCCGGAGTAATCGGAACGTTATCGACTTTGGCGGCAGCTTTGCGATGTTTGCGGCGCGAAGTCCGCAGTTCGCTGAGTAAGGTTTTCTCGGTCTTTTCCATCGCAGCCACCTTACGCCTTGCTTTGCCAATTCGTTATAGTCAGTTGTCACCATGCGCCAGAAGGAACTCAGGATTGCACTGGTGTGCTACGGCGGGGTGAGCCTGGCGGTTTATATGCACGGGGTGATCAAGGAGCTGTGGAAGCTCGCCCGGGCCAGCCGCGCGCATCACGGGGGCCGGCCCATGGAAAGCGGCACCGAAGCTGTATATCTCAAACTGCTGGCCCGAATAGAGCATCAAACAGGTCTACGCCTCAAAATCCTGACCGATATCATTGCTGGGGCCAGTGCGGGTGGGATCAACGGGATCTATCTCGCCCAGGCGATCCATTCGGGGCAAAGCCTTGAGCCGCTGACCGACCTGTGGCTCGAACGCGCCGATGTTGAGGTGTTGCTCGATCCCGACGCCAAGCCGTGGTCGCGCTATGCCAAGCTATGGGCGATGCCGCTGGTCTACTGGATGCTAAAACGCCCTGGCAACGTCGTATCGGTCAGCGTCGCGCCTGAAACCCGTTCGGAAGTGCGCGGCAAACTATCGCGGCTAATCCGCTCGCGCTGGTTCGAACCGCCGTTTGGGGGAATCGGGTTCTCACGGCTACTAGCTGAAGCGCTCGATGCGATGCAGCGCGGCGAGGCCGATGCCCCGTTGTTGCCCGCCGATCACCCGCTCGATCTGTTCGTCACCGCGACGGACTTCAAGGGCCATCCGCAGATGCTGCGGCTCAACAGTCCGGAAATGATCGAGGAAAGCGAGCACCGCGTCTCGATCGGGTTTCGGGCCTTGACCCCGGCCGAATGTGGACAAAATTTGGCCGCCCCGCTTGAACTTGTCCTTGCTGCCCGCGCAACCGCCAGTTTTCCCGGAGCATTCCCACCGCTCCAATTATCTGAGATCGACGCGTTGGGCCGCGAGCGCGGCGACCCGTGGCACAGCCGCACCGCGTTCGTCGAACGCGTGTTGCCCGAACATAGCCATCACGGCGACAGCGACGCGGTGGCGCTGATCGACGGCTCGGTGCTGGTCAATGCGCCATTCGCCGAGGCGATGAGCGTGCTGCGCGATCGCCCGGCGCAGCGCGAGGTTGACCGGCGCTTTGTCTATATCGATCCGCATCCCGACGAGATCGGCGGCCAGCGCCACACCGATCCGCGTGCGCCCGGATTTTTCTCGGTGATTTTCGGCTCGCTGTCGTCGATCCCGCGCGAACAACCCGTGCGTGACAATCTTGAGACCATTGCTGCTGCGTCGCGCCAGTTGACTGCGCTTAAGGCCATCGTCGATACCTTGCGGCCCCAGGTTGAGGCTAAAGTCGAAAAGCTGTTCGGGCGCACGCTGTTTCTTGATCGTCCGACCGTTCGGCGGCTCGGCAATTGGCGCGCCAAGGCCCAACAGGCCGCGGCGATCCAGGCCGGCTACACCTTTCAATCCTACGGCCAGGTCAAATTTGCGCA
The DNA here is from genome assembly GCA_043731725.1 of Novosphingobium sp. Taxonomy (GTDB): domain Bacteria; phylum Pseudomonadota; class Alphaproteobacteria; order Sphingomonadales; family Sphingomonadaceae; genus Novosphingobium. The sequence continues at coordinate 12,962 of JAYTIS010000024.1, read as the reverse complement.
GATCGTCGATGAACTCGGCGCGACGATTGAGCATGCCGCGCCCGAGCTGGCCTTGGGCGGGGTTGAACCGGTTGCCCAGCGACTTGGTCAATGGCTGGCGCAGCACGGCTTCGACCATTTATCCGCCATGCGTGGTGGAGCCGCTGCAACTACGATTACATTTTTCCGGGATCACGACCTCGGTTTTCGGATCCGCAGATTGCGCTTGCTAGCGCGGCGGTTGGCTGAGGATTGGGATGATCTGGATTCAACTGAACCCGATGCCCGCGAATCCGTGCGCGGAACGGTCTACCGTGCGCTGGCGCTTTATTTCGAACGCGAGTCGAGCGGCGCGCTTGGCGGTGATTTCGGCGCGATTGCACGAGATTTTGATAGCGATCCCGGCGCCGTGCTCAGCGCAATCGAACAGCGGCGGCAATTGGTTGCGACCGATCTGGTTGTCGATGGCTTGCTGGTCAAGGCGCTCGCCCAAATGCCGCGCGAACTCAAACGCCGGGTGCTGCTGACCTATCTCGGCTTCCCGTTCTACGACACCGTCACCCTGCCCTTGCTGCGCGGCGAAGGTTCCACTGAATTCGAACCAGCTAAAGTCGATCGAATTTCTCCCGAGGACTGCAACACAATCCGCCCTGGCGGCGCCAACGCCGTTCTGCGCGGCACCGAATTCTACAATTTTGGAGCCTTTTTCAGCCGCGCATACCGCGAGAATGACTATCTGTGGGGCCGGCTGCACGGGGCCGAACGGATGATCGACCTAATCGCATCGACCATGCCGTCGGGCATGGAACTCGATCCGGCCGAGCTCATCCGTAGCAAGTTCGAAGCGTTTCACGCGGTGCTCGATGAGGAACAAGACCGGCTGAAAACAGATCCCAAGCTGGTCCCGGGTCTGCGCGCGGAATTGTCGCGCGGACCCTGAACGGGTTCCGGCTTATCGCGCTTCCAGCACCATGTTGAACGGCCCATCAGTGGCGCGCCGTACGTTGGCAAACCCGCCGCTACGGATCACTTCGGTCAGCCGCGCCTCGCCCGCCTGCGCGCCAAGCGCAGCGCCAACTTCCTGATCGAGCGAAGTGGGCACGCAGATCATCGTCGAAGCATTGTAATAGAGCCGCCCGACCGGATTGAAATTCTGCTCGGGCTGGTCACCGGCAATCGGCTCGACAATCATCCATGTGCCGGTATCGGACACGATCCGCCGCATCGCGGTCGCGCAGCCGGCCGGGTCGCCCATGTCATGCAGACAATCGAACATAGTCACCAGGTCGAACCCGTCCTCGTCAATTTCTTTGGCCTGAGCAACTTCGAACCGCACCCGGTCGCCCAGCCCATGCTGCACCGCATGACGGCGCGCTTCTTCGATCGACGGCGTATGAAAATCGTAACCGACAAACTGGCTGTCGGGATAGGCTTCGGCCATTAGCAAGGTCGAAAAGCCAACCCCACATCCAACATCGGCGACCTTTGCGCCGGCGCGTAAGCGCGGTTCCATCCCGTCCAACGCCGGGATCCAGTTTTGGACGATGTTGTTGACATAACCTGGGCGGAAGAACGCGCCAGTTGCACAAAACAGGCAGCCGGCGTGATCACCCCAGCGCACCCCGGTGCCATGGCGGAAGCATTCTTCCACTTTGCTTTCAGCCTCGATCATGGCCGCAACCAGTTCGAACGCGCCGCGCAGATATACCGGGCTGTCCGCTACTGTGAAGACCATGGCTTGCTCTGGCGAGATGCTGAACCGCTGGTCCGCCGCATCGTAATCGATATAGCCATTGGCGGCCTGCGCCAGCAGCCATTCGCGAACGTAACGTTCATGCAAGTTACCCGCCCGCGCGGCCAACTCCCCAGCGTTCGCGGGACCCTGCGCCAGGGCATCGAACAAACCGAGCCGAAAACCAATCCGCACGGTCGGCACGCTCATCGCTCCGCCGATGTCGCCGAGCATCTTGCCGATGAACGCGTTCAGCCGGTCCTCGTTGATCGCTTGCGTCATAATACCGATCCTTTGCCCTGGGTTGCGACCACTGGAAAAGACGTACTATGCAGAATTATCACAACCCCGCGGCCATTGCATCAGCAATTGGCGGTGCTGTCACTCGGTGATTTCGCTCCAAGCATCTTTGAGTCGATCGAAAAAGCCCTTCGATTGCGGGGTTTCGTCGCCGGTTTCGGTTTCCTGCAATTCGCGCAAAAGTTCTTTTTGGCGCGCGCTCAGCTTGGACGGCGTTTCCACCACAATTTCGGTGACCAGATCGCCGCGCCCGCGCGCTTGCAGCACGGGCATGCCCGCACCGCGTTTGCGCAGCTGCTTGCCGGACTGAATCCCGGCCGGGATCTCGACGGTGATGCGTTGGCCATCGAGCCCGGGAATCTCAATCTCCCCGCCCAGCGCGGCGGTGGTGAAAGCAATCGGCACGCGAGTGACAAGGTTGGTTCCGTCGCGCTCGAACACCGGGTGGCGGCGGATGTGGATGAAGATGTAGAGATCCCCCGCCGGCGCGCCGAACGGACCAGCCTCGCCTTTGCCGGCAAGGCGGATGCGGGTGCCGGTATCAACTCCCGGCGGGATCGCGACGTCGAGCGTCTGCGGGGTATCGACCCGACCTTCGCCGCGGCATGAGCGGCATGGTTTTTCGATCACTTCGCCGCGTCCATGGCAGGTCGGGCAAGTCCGTTCAACCATGAAAAAGCCTTGCTGCGCGCGCACCTGGCCGTGGCCACCGCACAGGTTGCAGCGACGCGTGCCGGTGCCAGGTTCGGCGCCAGCGCCGTCGCACGGTTCACACTTGGCGGCGACTTCGATCTCAATCGCGGCCTGCTTGCCATGGAACGCTTCGTCGAGCCCGATCTCCATGTCATAGCGCAGGTCCGCGCCGCGCCGGGCCTGGTTACGCCCGCCACCGCCGAACGCGCTGCCGAAGATCGTTTCAAAAATATCGCCGAGATCGGAAAAGCCGGCACCGCCGCCCTGCCCGCCGCCGTTCATGCCCCGCTTGAACGCCTCATGCCCGAACCGGTCATAGGCAGCACGCTTCTGCGGATCTTTGAGGCATTCGTAGGCCTCGCTGATCGCCTTGAACTTGGCTTCAGCGGCGGCATCACCCGGGTTGCGATCGGGATGCCAACGCATCGCCAACTTGCGGTACGATGCTTTGATCGTCCCGTCGTCAGCGCTGCGCTCGGTCTCAAGCTGTTCGTAATAGTCGGCTTCTACCGCCATTGCCCCATCCCGCATACAACTCCGCCGCCGTGCCATTCAGCACGGCGGCGGATGCATGTCATGTCCGTGATCAGCCCTTGTTCTCGTCGACTTCCGAGAATTCGGCGTCGACCACATCTTCGCTGCCTTCGGCCGGTGCTTCGGCATCGGGAGAAGCGGCCGCAGCCTGTTCCTTCTCGTAGATCGCCTGACCCATCTTCATGGCTTTTTCGGTCAAGGCCTGAGTCTTGGCGGTCATCTCTTCCGAGTTGCCACCTTCGATCGCGGTCTTGGCCTCGGCCAGCGCGGCCTCGATTTCCGACTTCAGCTCAGGATCGATCTTGTCGCCGTGCTCGGCCAGTTGCTGTTCGGTGGCGTGGACCAGACTGTCGGCGTTGTTCTTGGCTTCCGCCGCCTCACGCCGGGCCTTGTCTTCGGAGGCAAACTGCTCGGCGTCCTTGACCATTTGATCGATGTCCGCATCCGATAGACCACCCGAAGCCTGGATCTTGATCTGCTGCTCCTTGCCGGTGCCCTTGTCCTTGGCGTGGACATTGACGATGCCGTTGGCGTCGATATCGAACGTAACCTCGATCTGCGGGACCCCGCGGCGTGCGGCCGGAATGCCCACCAGATCGAACTGGCCGAGCATCTTGTTGTCCGAGGCCATTTCGCGCTCGCCCTGGAACACGCGGATAGTCACAGCCTGCTGGTTGTCTTCGGCCGTTGAATAGGTCTGGCTCTTCTTGGTCGGGATCGTCGTGTTGCGATCGATCATGCGGGTGAACACCCCGCCCAGCGTTTCGATCCCGAGTGACAGCGGGGTCACGTCGAGCAGCAGCACGTCCTTGACGTCGCCCTGCAGCACGCCAGCTTGAATCGCCGCGCCCATCGCCACCACTTCATCGGGATTGACCCCGGTGTGCGGCTCCTTGCCGAAGAATTCCTTCACCACTTCGCGAACGCGCGGCATACGGGTCATTCCGCCGACCAGCACCACGTCGTCGATGTCCGCAGCTTTGAGCCCGGCATCGGCTAGCGCCTTCTTCATTGGTTCCTTGGTGCGTTCGATCAGGCTCGCGACCATCTTTTCCAAGTCCGCGCGGGTGATCGTTTCGACCAGATGCAGCGGGGTGGTGCTGCCACCTTCCATGCGGGCGGTGATAAACGGCAAGTTGATTTCCGTCGAAGCGGTGCTGGACAACTCAATCTTGGCCTTCTCGGCAGCTTCTTTCAGCCTCTGCAGCGCGAGCTTATCGGTGCGGAGATCCATGTTCTCCTTCTTTTTGAACTGATCGGCCAGATATTCGACAACCACGTTGTCAAAGTCTTCGCCGCCCAGGAAGGTATCACCGTTAGTGCTCTTGACCTCGAACACGCCGTCGCCGATCTCAAGGATCGAGACGTCAAAAGTGCCGCCGCCAAGGTCATAGACCGCAATCGTCTTGCCGTCGTTCTTGTCGAGGCCATAGGCCAGCGCCGCTGCCGTTGGCTCGTTGATGATGCGAAGCACTTCGAGGCCAGCGATTTGCCCGGCATCCTTGGTCGCCTGGCGCTGCGCGTCGTTGAAATATGCGGGAACGGTGATCACTGCCTGGGTGACGGTTTCGCCCAGATAAGCCTCGGCGGTTTCCTTCATCTTCTGGAGTGTGAAGGCGCTGATCTGGCTAGGCGAATAGTCTTCGCCGCCAGCCTTGACCCAGGCGTCGCCGTTCTTGCCCTTGACGATCGTATAAGGAACCAGTTCGGTATCCTTCTTGGTCACCGGGTCATCAAAGCGGCGGCCGATCAGGCGCTTGACCGCGAAAATCGTGTTGTCACCATTGGTCACAGCCTGGCGCTTGGCCGGCTGGCCGATCAGCCGCTCACCATCCTTGGTGAAGGCAACGATCGAAGGCGTGGTGCGCGCCCCTTCCGAGTTTTCGATAACCTTAGGCTTGCCGCCGTCCATCACGGCAACGCAGCTGTTGGTGGTGCCGAGGTCGATCCCGATTACTTTAGCCATTTGAGCCTCATTCCTTGCTTAGTCTGTGACACCGCGTATTTCGCCTCCCGCATGCACGGCAAGGCGGCCCGGCGGCTCTTTGTGAGCGGGATATAGGTGTGGTTTTGCTTGGCACAAGGGCGGCGCCGGACTAGCGCAGCGCAAATATGTTTCGCCCTAAAAGGATGTCCTAGTATGCCGCACGTGCACCGAGCCTACCACTTTGCTCTGCCGTTGGCTGTGCTGCTGGCGACAGTTTCGCTGCCCGGCTGCAAAGGCGCGGAACAGCCTGCAACGGCCGCCAGCAGTGTCCCGAAAGGCAAGCCTGGAATAACAATTACTGCCGCGCGACTGGTGCTGCCGGCGGTGCCGGGCAACCCCGGCGCGGCTTACTTTGCGCTCGATAATCAGAGCAAGGATACGGTGACAATCGTCAGCGTCGCGGTGACCGGAGCCGGTAAAACTGAAATCCACACGCCTGACATGCGGATCGTGGACCATGCCGAAGCCGAACCGCGCACAACGCTCACATTCGAGCCGGGCAAGGTCCACGTGATGGTCTACGATGTCGCTCCCGACCTTAAGGCAGGGAGTGATACCGAACTAACCGTTGTATTCAGCGATGGTGACAAAACGTCGGTTCCGGCCAAGATCCAAGGCGCAGGAACTGCAGCAATGGGCGACATGGGCGCGATGAGTGAGGCACCCCCCCGCTGAGCACGTCAGCAGTAACCTGCCCGGTTGGCGGAGAACGGCCGTTGACCGCGGGCGAAGCGGCCTTGGTGCGCGAAGTGTTCGGCGCTGCGATCGATACGGAACGTGTAACAATTCGGCGCCGCAAGTGGTTTGCCTTCCACCCGCGCCGGGTCACTATGGCTCCGAACGGCCATCTGCACTTTCATCCCGATGGAAACAGTTACTGCGACGATTTCAGCCAGGCGTCGCCCAGCCTGCAGGCTCACTTCATCCACGAAATGACCCATGTCTGGCAAAGCCAGACGCGCGGCTGGTGGTATGTGCCGCTGCTCGGCGCGGTCCAGCGCAAATACAGTTATAAGCTGTCGCCGGGCAAACCCCTGAACCGCTACGGGATCGAGCAACAGGCCGAGATTGTAGCGCACGCGTTTATGCTGAAGCGGAGGTGGAAGGTTTCGGAAGCGGCTACATTGAATGCGCTGATCGAAGCGCTGCCAAACGAATTTAACCTAAAATCAGCAATCTGAAGCAATAATTGCGAACCGTCAGAGGGGCCGCGAAAATGCCTGCAACAAAAGAGCAAATGCAAGTAGCGCGGAGCAGCCTGCTTGATAGCTTCGCCGATGTCGAAGAAGCCGTCATTTGTTTGCAAACGAAACTTGGCCATAAGACCAGTGCGGCTTCGCTTGGTCAGCGACTGACATTGGTGCGCAAAATCAAAGCCAGTCCGCAGCTGGCCAAGACTTCTGTAGCACAATTGCACGGCCATCTGGATCGGCTCGCCGCGCTCAATATATTAAGGGGCGACATAGTTCATGCCCGAATGTGCGTGGCCTCTATTGCGGGGAAAACACGCGCATGCTTCATAAATTCGCGTGAATGCCAGCAAGAATTTCCCTCTGCCCGACTTTTAACGCACGAGCAATTTGTCAAACTTAACAGCGAGCTTCGCGCGCTCGCGGGAGCGTTGAAGCAACTGGTCGACTAGAGCGTTGCCAAATCTGGCAGCGCATTTTTGTCGAGCGTTCGGTCGGCCGCGGGCATCGGGTACTTGAGTCCGGTCGCACAGTTGAACAGCACCGCGCGCTCTGCCGGGTCGACCAGCCCTGCTGCGAGCGCATGACGATAGGCCGCCAGCGTCGCACCGCCTTCTGGGCATAGCAGCAGCCCATCGTCGCGCGCGCAGTCATCCACCGCGCGTAATGTGTCTGCGTCATCGACGGCAAGCGCGCGGCCGCCGCTCTCGCGCACCGCACGCAATATCAGGAAGTCACCGACCGCTTTGGGTACGCGGATGCCGGCGGCGACAGTGTGGGCGTTTTCCCAGCGCTCGGCATGTTCGGTGCCTTCTTCAAAAGCCTTGACGATCGGGGCGCATCCACTCGCTTGGACCGCGTACATCCGCGGGCGTGCGGGGCCGATCCAGCCAAGTTGCTCGAGCTCGTCGAACGCCTTCCACATTCCGATCAGCCCGGTCCCGCCGCCGGTCGGATAGAAAATCGCGTCAGGCAGCTCCCAGCCGAACTGCGCCGCGAGTTCGAGCCCCATCGTCTTCTTGCCCTCGATCCGGTAGGGCTCTTTCAGCGTGGAGAAATCGAACCAGCGGCCTTCGCTAGCGCCCTTACCGACAATCGCCCCGCATTCGTCGATCAGTCCGTTGACGCGGTACACCCGCGCGCCTTGCAGCGCGATTTCGCGGACATTGATCTCTGGCGTGTCATCGGGGCAAAACACAATCGTCTCGATCCCGCAGCGGCTGGCATAGGCAGCCAGCGCGGCCCCAGCGTTGCCGTTGGTCGGCATCGCGATCTTCGTGATCCCTAGCTCCTTGGCCATCGCCACCGCCATGACCAGTCCGCGCGCCTTGAACGACCCCGTGGGAAGCCGGCCTTCGTCCTTGACCAGCACATTGGCTCCGCCCGAACACGGAATTGGCACCAGCGGGGTTTCGATCTCGCCCAGGCTGACGATGTTTTCGGTTTTGCGCACCGGCAGCAGTTCGCGCCAGCGCCATAGGTCGGTCGGACGCAATTCGAGGGCATCGCGCGGCAGCGCCTGGCCTGCTGCGTTCAGATCGTACCGCACCAGCAATGGTCGTCCGGCGGCCGACAGGCCGTGCAACTGGTCGGCTGCACACCGCTCGCCGGTCAGCGAGCATTCGAGATGACTGACGAAGGTTGGACGCTGCGCTGTCAGATTGGCATCATCCCGCCGCATTGGATTATTCCGGCTTTTTCGCCACCGCAACCATCGCTGGTCGGAGCAGCCGGTCCTTGATCATATAACCAGCCTGCAGTTCCTGCAGAACTGTGCCGGGTTCGGCCTCGACCGAAGGCACTTCGAGCATGGCCTGATGCTGGTTGGGATCAAGCGGCAAACCGGTCGCGGCAATGCGGGTGATCCCGTGCAGACCAAAAACTTTGTCGAGCTCGCGGCCGGTGGCTTCAATCCCAGCGATAAGGCTTTTGATCCGCTCGTCTTCATGCAGTTCCTGAGGAATTACATCCAAGGCACGGGAAAGATTATCCGCGACCGTCAACATGTCGCGGGCGAAGCCGGTCGCAGCATAGGTCCGCGCATCGGTAATATCTTTTTCCAGCCGGCGGCGAACGTTCTGCGTTTCAGCTTTAGCGTAAAGCACTTCTTGCTTGGCGGCGTCGAGATCGCCGCGCAGTAGTGCGAGTGCATCACCCACAGTATCGGTTTCGTGATCGAGAAGTTCGTCGGGCACTCCCGCCAGTTCGGCATCCATTTCCGGATTGCCGGGCGACTTGCTATCGTTGTTCATGCGCTTAAAAAACCTGTCTAACCGATTAATTTGCCCAGCGATTGGGCGGTGAAATCCACCATGGGGACTAGCCGCGCATAATTCAACCGCGTCGGGCCGATAACGCCGACCACGCCGACCACTCGGCCATCACGATCGCGGTACGGCGAAGCGATCACCGACGAGCCGGAAAGTGCGAACAACCGGTTCTCCGCGCCGATAAAAATCCGGGTCGATTGGGCATCACGCGCTGAATCGAGCAAGTCTGCGACGGTCTGCTTGTTTTCCAGATCGTCGAGCAGCAGCCGCACCCGTTCGAGATCGGTCAGCGCGTGCTCATCCAGCAGGTTGGCTTGCCCACGCACGATCAGCACCGGGCGCTGCGCGGCGTCGGCGCTCCACACTGCCAGTCCGCGCTCAACCAGATCGCGGCTGGCCGCATCGAGCGCACTTCGCCCCGAGGCAATATCGTGCCGGATCGCCTGCAGTGTCTGCGCCAGGGTGCGCCCGCCAAGATGGGCCGTAATGTAGTTTGACGCCTGTTCGAGCGCGCCGGGCGGTGTGCCCGCAGGCAATTGCACCACCCGGTTTTCAACCCCGCCATCGGCGCCAACCAGCACTGCCAGTGCTTGATCCGCAGACAGCTGCACCAATTGCAATTGCACCAACCGGGGATCGCGGCGCGGGACCATGACGACCCCAGCGCAGGCGGAGAGATCTGACAGTACGGCCGTGGTCGCGGCCAGTGCCGCCTCGATTGGACCGGGCTGGCTGACCTGCCGCTCGATCACCGCGCGCTCCTCGGCGGTTGGCTCCGCCACCTGCATCATTCCATCGACGAACAGCCGCAAACCCTTCTCGGTCGGCAGCCGTCCTGCACTGGTATGTGGCGCGGCGAGCAGACCGAGACTTTCAAGCTGGTGCAACACTGAGCGGATCGATGCGGGCGAGAGGTTGAGGCCCCCTCCTCCAGCCAAAGTTTTCGATCCGACCGGTTGGCCCGACGCGATGAAACCTTCGACCACCAACCGAAAAATCTCACGGGTGCGGGTATCTAGTTCGGTGATCGGGAGCGAGGCCATAAGTTCCCATAACCGTCCATGCTGAGCTTGTCGAAGCACTGTCCTTCCTTTTTGCAAAGTTGCCAGTAAGGACGGTCCTTCAACAAGCTCAGGACACACGGAACTGGGCGCTAAATTTGGAGAGTACCATGCGACCTTCCGGCCGCGCGCCTGACGAGATGCGCACACTCAGCTTTGAACCGAACTACACCAGGCATGCCGAAGGTTCGGTTTTGGTCAGTTTCGGCCATACCAAGGTGATCTGCACCGCCAGCGTGGAAGAACGTCTGCCGCCTTGGCTGCGCGGTAAAGGTGAAGGCTGGGTGACGGCGGAATACTCGATGCTGCCCCGCGCCACGCATACGCGTGGATCGCGCGAAGCCGCCAAGGGCAAGCAAAGCGGCCGCACCCAGGAAATCCAGCGACTGATCGGACGCAGCTTGCGCGCAGTCACCGACCTCAAGAAACTGGGCGAGCGGCAGATCACGCTCGATTGTGATGTCATCCAGGCCGATGGCGGCACCCGCACGGCGGCAATTTCGGGCGCATGGGTGGCGCTGCGGATCGCGGTCGCCAAACTGATGGAGACGGGTGCGATCACCGAAGACCCGCTGACCCGCAAGGTCGCTGCGGTCAGCTGCGGGATCTACAAAGGTAACCCGGTGCTAGACCTCGATTATGACGAAGACAGCGCGGCCGATGCCGATGCCAATTTCGTGCTGATCGAAGGCGGCCAGATTGCTGAAGTCCAGGCCACCGCTGAAGGTGCAACCTACGACGAAGAAGCACTGCTGCGGCTGCTGCGGCTCGCCCGGATCGGTTGCGATCGGATCTTCACCGCACAAGACGAGGCCGCGGTAAAATGACCGGGCGATTGGGCGCTGAGACCCTGGTGATTGCCACGCACAATGCTGGTAAGCTCAAGGAAATCGGCGCCCTGCTCGCTCCCTATGGGCCGCAATGCATTTCAGCGGGTTCGCTCGGCCTGCCCGAACCGGCGGAAACCGGTAAGACCTTCACCGACAATGCGCTGATTAAGGCGCACGCGGCGGCGGAGGGTTCCGGCCTGCCCGCGCTGGCCGACGATTCGGGGTTGTGCGTCACTGTGCTGGGTGATCGACCCGGGATTTACACCGCCGACTGGGCCGAGCGCCAATGGTTCGAGGGTAAACCTGGGCGCGACTGGTACATGGCGATGGGCAAGGTTGAAGGCCTACTGGCCGAATTGGGGCCGGATGCGGACCGATCGTGCCACTTCGCTTGTGTGCTGGCGATTGCCTGGCCCGATCGGACCAGCGTCGTCTATGAAGGCCGCGCCGATGGCATGTTGACCTGGCCGCCGCGCGGCACGATGGGCTTTGGCTATGATCCGGTGTTCGTGCCGCTGGGCGAGACCCGGACGTTCGCTGAGCATGACCCGGATGAAAAGCACCGTATCAGCCACCGCGCAGACGCTTTTGCCAAACTGGTGGCCGAGCAATTTGGCGGGTAAGGCAGGCAGCATGGCCCGCGCGCTTTATATCCACTGGCCGTTCTGCCTCGCAAAGTGCCCCTATTGCGACTTCAACAGCCATGTCCGCGACAACGTCGATCACGATCAGTGGCAGGCCGCGCTGCTCGCTGACATGCGCTATGAGGCGGAGCTAGCGGGCGGCGAGCAGCTGGACAGCGTGTTCTTCGGCGGCGGCACCCCGTCGCTGATGCCGCCCACGCTGGTCGCGCGGCTGCTCGACGAGGCTGAGCAGCTGTGGGGCTTTGCCAATGGAATTGAAATCACGTTGGAGGGCAACCCCTCTTCGGTCGAGGCCAAGAACTATGCCGCGCTGGCTAGCGCCGGGATCAACCGGGCGTCGCTGGGATTGCAAGCGCTCGACGATCAGACGTTGCAGTTTCTGGGACGGCTGCACGATGCCAATGAAGGACTGGCCGCGCTGGCCGTGGCGCAGCAGCACTTTGCGCGGGTATCGTTCGATCTCATTTACGCCCGCCCCGGGCAGAACGCGGCACAATGGCAAACCGAACTCACGCGCGCCCTGGCTTTGGGCACCGGGCACCTATCGCTCTACCAGTTGACCATCGAACCCGGCACCCGGTTCGAAACACTGGTGCGCCTAGGCGAGTTCACACCGCTCGACGATGAAGCGGCGGCTGACCTGTTCGTGCTGACGGCCGAGCTCACCAACCAAGCCGGGCTGCCTGCTTATGAGGTCAGCAATCATGCCCGACCGGGCGAGGAAAGCCGCCACAACCTGACCTATTGGCGCTACCACGACTACGCCGGAATCGGCCCGGGTGCGCATGGGCGGCGCGGCGGACTAGCCACGGTGCGCCACAAAAAGCCTGAAAACTGGCTGAGCGGGATCGCGCGCAATGGCCACGGAATTGCTGAGGAACGCTCGCTTGGTTCGCGCGAGCAGGCGGCCGAAGCGCTGCTGATGGGGCTGCGATTGCGCGAAGGGATTGACCCTGCGGTGCTGTCTGCCCGCTTCGGACTGCCGGCTGCGGCGCTGATCGATCCGGTCAAGCTGCATTTCTACATCGCGCAGGGCCTCGCGTGGCAGCGAGACAATCGGATTGGTGTCACGCCGGAGGGGATGCCGCTGCTTGACGGCTTGCTGGGCGAGCTGGTCGCGGCTGAACTGGTCGGCGCATGACCCGCTCCGACCTGCTGGAGGCGTGGCACGCGTATCTGGCCGAAGGTCGCCGGCGTTCGCCGCATACCGTGCGGGCTTATGGCGCCACCGCCGCGCGGTTGCTTGATGCGCTCGACTTGCAAAATTGGGATAAGTTGGCCCGAATCGACGTGGCGGCGCTGCGCGGGCAACTGGCGCGGCGCCGGGCCGAGGGGCTAAGCAACGCCAGCGCCGCGCGCGAATTGTCCGCGCTCAAGCAGTTCATCGGCTTTGCCCGGTCGCAAGCCGGGATGGCCGATCCCGCCCCGCCCCGGATGCGCGGGCCACGGGTCAAGAAAGGCTTGCCCCGCCCGGTCACTCCCGACGAGGCGGTCAATCTCGCCGCCACGGTACATAACGACGCCGCCGCAGAATGGATCGGCGCGCGCGACCGGGCGGTGCTGCTGCTGCTTTACGGCGCGGGGATGCGGATTGCTGAGGCGCTGGTGCTGACCGGCGCGGCGCTGCCGCTGGGCGAAACGATCGTGGTCACCGGCAAAGGCAACAAGCAGCGCGTCGTGCCGCTGCTGCCCTTAGTGCGCGAGGCTGTGGCTGATTACCTGGCAAAATGTCCGTGGCCCAG
>JAYTIS010000023.1:0-13740 GCA_043731725.1 Novosphingobium sp. | reverse complement strand
TCAACCAGCACCTCGCCCACCTTGGGACCGCCAAGGTCAAGCTCGACAATCTCCAGCGGTTGCTTGGCGGTAAAGGCTACGGCAGCGCGGGTCTTCATGAACACTTCTCCTAGACGGGCAGATTAAGCATCGCATAAGGCAAGGGCCGACCTTGTGCACTATTTGAGACTGGTCCCGATGCAAACTGATCATGTGCAGTAACCTCCATCCAAACGCGGCGCTTTGAAAACTCACGGCTCGCCGCCATATCTAGCGCCGCTGCAACGACAAAAGGCACCAAAAATTTGCCAATTGCGCATTTCTTTTCAGCGAACGTCGCGCGAGATTCGGCGCATCACAGGCTTTCAAGCTAACCAACACTTCGCTTCGCCGAACCGACCAGTCAGGAACGTCCCACCCGTGCTTGCCAACGATCAGTTAGCATCCTTCTGGATGCCCTTCACCGCTAACCGCGCGTTCAAATCTACCCCCCGCCTGCTCGTCTCGGCCAAGAACATGCATTACACCAGCGAAGACCGTCGCTTGGTGCTCGATGGCACTGCCGGGCTGTGGTGCGTGAATGCGGGCCATTGCCGCCCGCAGATCGTCGAAGCCATCCAGAACGCGGCGAGCACGCTCGATTTTGGGCCAACCTTCCAGCTCGGCCATCCGCTGGCGTTTGAATTGGCGACCCGCGTCGGTGCCCTGATGCCAGCCGGCATGGACCGGATTTTCTTCACCAATTCGGGTTCTGAATCGGTCGATACCGCGCTCAAGATTGCGCTGGCCTATCAGCGGGCCAAAGGTGAGCCTGGCCGCACCCGCCTGATCGGACGCGAACGCGGCTATCACGGCACCGGCTTTGGCGGGATTTCGGTGGGCGGACTGGTCAACAACCGCCGCCAGTTCGGCACGTTGCTGCCGGGGGTCGACCACTTACCCCACACCCACGATTTGGCGCATAATGCCTATTCGCGCGGACAACCCGCGTGGGGCGGACACCTTGCACAAGAGCTTGAACGGATCGTGGGCCTGCACGGCGTAGAAACCATCGCCGCCGTGATTGTCGAGCCAATGGCCGGATCGACCGGGGTTCTGATCCCGCCGCTTGGCTACCTCGAAGCACTGCGCGAGCTCTGCACCAAGCACGGGATCGTGCTAATCTTTGACGAGGTAATAACCGCGTTCGGCCGGATCGGCGGCGCGACAGCAGCTGGTGTGCTGGGCGTCACCCCCGATATCATCACAATGGCCAAAGGGCTGACCAACGCCGCAGTGCCGATGGGTGCGGTCGCCGTCAGCCGCACTATTCACGATACTGTGATCGATAGCGGTCCGGCTGGGATCGAGCTGTTCCACGGCTACACCTATTCGGGTCATCCGCTGGCCGCTGCGGCTGGCCTCGCGACACTCGACATCTATGCCGCCGAAGGCCTGTTCGATCGCACCTTAAAGCTGGCGAGCTACTGGGAAGACGCGCTGCACAGTCTGAAGGGCAAGCGGCACGTGATCGATTTGCGCAACATGGGCTTGGTCGCCGGGATCGAACTTGAGCCTAGGCCCGGTGCACCGGCCGCCCGGGCGACCGAACTGTTCCATGCCTGCTTCGACAACGGCCTGCTGGTGCGCGCCACCGCCGATATCATCGCGCTGTCGCCGCCGCTGATTGTCGAGCGGAGCCACATTGATGAGATGTTCGGCAAAATCGGCGAGCTGCTCGAGACGATCGAATAGTCAGCCCTGCTTCGCCCGCCTGCTCAGATTAGCAGCACGATCTTGCCGACATGCGTTTTGGCCAGAAACGCCGTCTGCGCCGCGACAATTTCGGCAAGCGGATAGGTTGCGGCTAGCAACGGCTTGATCTCGCCGCGTTCGATGTATCCGATCAGATCTGCGAACACCCCATGCTCGAGCACGGTGCACCCGATCAGGCGGAGGTCCTTGAGATAGAGTGTGCGCAAGTCCAGCGGCACAATCGGTCCAGCGATGGCCCCGGACACGCCATATCGGCCGCCGCGTCGCAACACGTCCACCAATTGTTCGAACTGCGATCCGCCGACCACATCGATCACCACATCGACGCTTTCGCCGCCAAGCGCTGCGATCAAATCAGTCCCGCGCAGGATGGTCTGGCTCGCTCCGAGCGCGCGAACCGCTTCTGCCTTGTCGGCACCGACCACGGCGATCACGTTCGCTCCGCGCCGGACTGCCAGTTGCACTGCCGCGCTGCCAACCCCGCCGGATGCTCCGGTGATCAGCACGCGCTCGCCGCGAGTCAGGCCGGTCCGCGTGAGCATGTTTTCCGCCGCCGAATAAGCGCACGGAAAGCTCGCCAATTCCGCATCGCTCAGTCCGGAGGTGATTCGATGCGTGTGCGCCGACGGTGCGGTGGTATATTCAGCAAAGCCGCCATCGCGCTCCGAGCCGAAATAGACTGCATCGCCCAGCCTCGCGCCGTGCGCGCGAAACACCGGCTCGACCAAAACCCGCTCACCGATCCGCGCGGCATCGATGCCCGCTCCTACCTCAACAATATAGCCGCAGGCATCGGCGCCCTGGAAACGGGGAAATAGCGGCAGCGCGCCGGTCCAGCCCGAATCTTCGGTCTGCGCACCGACAAACCCCTTTGCTCCGCCCGCCTCGGTCGCGCTGTCGACGCTCTTGGAATACCACGCGGTGCGGGTGTTGATGTCGGTGTTGTTGACGCCTGCAGCAGCGACCCGGATCAGCACTTCGCCCGGCTGCGGAGGCGGTACCAGCACGTCATCGCACAGCACCAAGCAATCGAACCCGCCGTTGCCGGTAAGCAAGACTGCGCGCATCCGCTCTGGCAATGCGGTCATCGCGGCTAGTCTGCCCGCGCCAAGCCAAATTGGTGCAGGTACCATTTCTGGAAATTGATCACGCTGCGCTCCTGCTCCGAATAGCGGCCCGGGCGATAGCGGCTGGAGAGGATCCCGGCCTGGTTGTTCTCGGTGATGACTTTGTCTTGCGTGGTGGTGGCGTGATAGCCCCAGATCATCTTTTCGATATCAATCTCGGCTTCGCTGGCGCGGCCATCGACCAGCCAGATCATCTCGACATCGGACTGCAAGGCCGCCCGCGGCGTGAACAGGAACAGGATCGCAAAGTGGTCATCCGCCACGATCTGGCTGAACGGGCTGAAGCTGAGGTGCATGCGCCCGCCATCAGGGGCGGTGCGCTTGCCCATCAGCGGCGCAGGCGGGGTGCCATCCTGCGTTTCGGATGCCCAGCCGTCCTTGTTCATCCGCTGCATCAGCAGGCGCAAATGGCTGCTGGTGGGTGGCTCGTCGAGGTTGCCGATCGGGCGACCGACCGCGCTTGCCCGCGCTTCCCAGGCCTTGAGCTTGGGGGTGAATTTGGCGACCGCGTCGGTCGGTCCCGAATTTGGCCCGGCCCCGACCGCGACAATCGATTCTGCCGCGTGGATCGAACAGAATTCGGGATGCGAGGGAACGCAGTGATAGCACTCGAAGAAATTCTCGACGACCAGCTTCCAATTAGCATCGGTCGGATAGCTGCCGGCATGGGCGATCCGGGCATCGGCGATCCCATGATAATCGAGGATCGCGCCCATATCGCCAAAAGTGGCGTCGAAATCGTCCGGTTCGCCTTCGCTCAGATTGATGAAGATCAACCCGTGGAACACCCGGATATGGCATGCAAACAGGCCGTTTTCAGCTTTGTCGAAGTCTTCCGGCATCAGCCGCGCTGCAATCAGCTTGCCATCGAGGCCGAAGGTCCAGGCGTGGTAGGGGCAGACCAGCCGGGGCGCGTTGCCGCTGTGCGCCGAACATAAGATCGAGCCGCGATGGCGGCAGACATTGAAGAAGGCGCGGACGCTCTCGGCGTTTTCGCGAATGATGATGATCTGTTCGGCACCGATCTTGAACAGGAAATAATCGCCCTTGTTCGGGATCCGCGATACATGCCCGACCAGGATCCATTTCTGGCCGATCACCTGGTCCATATCGGCCTGGAACACCGCATCGCTGGTGTAGAATTCCCGCTCGAAGCTATAGCCAACCCGGGTATTGGCGGCGAGCCGCTGCATCAGGGCTTCGTGTGTTTCACTCATCAGATTTTGATCCGCGCGCCAGCCGGATCGTACAGCGGTTTGAGCGAGGCGAGCGCCGGATAGCGCACCCCGGCAATTTCGATTTCATAGCCATCGGGACCGATCGGTCCGACCACACCGCCATCGGCTGCGGTCACATAGCCAAGCCCGCAGGCCGCGCCCAGCGTGTGCGCATACATCCCCGAACGGATATAGCCGGCGATGCGACTGCCCTGCCAGATCGGCTCGTTGTGATAGAGCATCGGCATCGGATCCTTGAGCAGAAACTGCACCAAGCGCTGCTTCAACCCTTCCTGCTTTTGCTGCACCAGCGTCTCGCGCCCGATAAACCCGCCCGGCTTGTCGAGCTTGACTGCAAAGCCAAGACCAGCCTCCAGCGGGGTGTCCTCATCCGTAATATCATGCCCCCAGTGCCGGTAGCCCTTCTCCATCCGCAGGGCGTTAAGCGCGTGATAGCCGCAGTGTTTCAGGCCGAAGGCCGCGCCCGCGGCGACGATTTCATCGTAGACCCCAATCATGAATTCGGTCGGGATGTACAGCTCCCAGCCCAGCTCTCCAACATAGGTGATGCGCGAGGCGCGGACCACCGCATAGCCCAGCTCAATCTCCTTGCTGGTCCCGAACGGGAAGGCCTCGTGCGACAAATCATTGGGCGAAAGTGACTTCAGCAATGCGCGTGCATTCGGCCCCATGATCGAGATGACGCCCATCCCCGAGGTGATATTGGTCAGGACCGAATGCGCATCAGCAGGGGTGTGGAGTCTCAGCCAATTGAAATCGCGAGTTTCAGTCTCGGCACCGGTGACAATCAGAAATGCGCTTTCGGAGAGGCGCGTGACGGTGAGATCGGCTTCGATCCCGCCTTTGTCATTCAGCCACTGAGTATAGACCAGCTTGCCTGGCGCGACATCGACATCATTCGCGCAGACTTGGTTCAGAACGCCCAGCGCATCACGTCCTTCCAGGCGGAATTTGGCGAACGAACTTTGGTCGAACAAACCCACAGTTTCGCGCACAGCGTGGCATTCTGCAGCATTGGCGGCGAACCAGTTTTGCCGGCCGTAGCTATACTCGTATTTGGGTGTAGTCCCCGGCTCGCCGTACCAGTTGGGACGTTCCCACCCAAACGCCTCACCATGGCAGGCACCTGCGGCGAGCACCCGGTCATGGATTGCTGATCGGCGCACACCGCGCGCGGTCTCGTACTGCTTGAACGGATAGTGGGTCGCGTAGAGCAGTCCCAAACTCTCACTGACCCGTTCCCGCAGATATTTGCGGTTGATCTGGAACGGCATGTTGCGGCGGACATCGACCGACCACAAATCGGCTGGCGGGATCCCGTCGCGGATCCAGTCGGCCATGACCTTGCCGATCCCACCGGCCGATTGCAACCCGATCGAATTGAGCCCGGCGGCGACAAAGCAGTTCTTCAGCTCGGCACTTTCGCCCAGATGGTACCGGACATCGGGGGTAAAGCTTTCGGGTCCGCAAAAGAACTTCTGGATGCCGGCATTCTCCAACGCCGGAACCCGGCGCATGGCATCGATCAGCACCGGTTCGAAATGCTCGAAGCTTCCCGCGATTTCATCGAAACAAAAATCGTCCGATATTCCATCCATTCCCCACGGGCGGGCATTGGGCTCGAAGGCGCCGACCAGCAGCTTGCCCGCGTCGTATTTGTAATAGCCGCAATAGTCATAATCGCGCAGCACTGGCAGCGATGGGCTGAGCCCTTCGATGCCATCGAACAGCACGTAGTAATGCTCGCAGGCGTGCAGCGGCACAGTCACCCCGATGCTCGCGGCAAGGTCACGCGTCCACATCCCGCCACACAGCACCACATAGTCGGCGTCGATTGAACCTTCGGTGGTATCCACCCCGGTCACGCGTTCGCCATCGTGGCGAATTTTGGTGACCTTGGTGTTCTCGAAAATCCGCGCCCCGCCCTGCTTAGCGCCCTTGGCCAGCGCCATCGTGATATCGACCGCATTGGCATAGCCATCGCTGGGAATGTGGATGCCGCCGACCAGATCGTCGACATTGGCAATCGGATAAAGTTCCTTGATTTGCTCGGGAGTGATTACATCGACCGGCAGATCGAACACTTTGGCCATCGAGGCGCTGCGCTTGAGTTCTTCAAAGCGTTCGTGGTTGGTGGCGATCGAGATCGAGCCGCATTGGCGGTACCCGGTCGCCTGGCCAGTCTCGGCCTCCAGCCCGCGATAGAGCTCTCCAGTATATTTGGCGAGCTGGGTCATATTGATCGAAGGGCGTAGCTGCCCGACCAGCCCGGCGGCGTGCCAGGTCGTGCCGCTCGTCAGCTGCTTGCGCTCGAGCAGGACTACATCGCTCCAGCCGATCTTGGTCAGGTGATAAGCAATCGAGCAGCCGATTACGCCACCGCCGACAATGATCACTCGTGCGCGATTAGGAAGGTCAGCCGCCACCGGGTCAGACCTTCAACCGGGCGTTGTCGGGATCATAAGCGGGCATTTCGAGCACCGTTGCCGCGCGCAGTTCGCCTTGCAGCAGCACGTCAAAGCGCGATCCCGGTTCCGCATGTTCGGGCGGAACGCTGGCGAAGAACAAGCTCTTGCCAACCCGGTGACCATAACCGCCCGATGTGGTCAGGCCGATGCACTGCTCGCCAACTATCACCGGTTCGCCCCCGCGCGCGTCGATCCGATCGGTTTCCAACTCACCGTAGACGATTTTAGACCTCGGCGCTCCGGCATCAAGTGTGGCCTGCTTGCCGACAAAGTCGTCCTTTTTGAAATTGATGAAGCGGTCCATCCCGGCCTCGAGCATGGTCAGCTCGTTGGTCAGCTCTGAACCCCAGGCCTTGTAGCCCTTTTCCATCCGCATCGAGTTGAC
This sequence comes from Novosphingobium sp., assembly GCA_043731725.1. Taxonomy (GTDB): domain Bacteria; phylum Pseudomonadota; class Alphaproteobacteria; order Sphingomonadales; family Sphingomonadaceae; genus Novosphingobium. Next base: position 6,788 of record JAYTIS010000023.1, on the reverse strand, counting down.
CGCATAGAGCCCGTAATTGGCGATCCCTAAATCCTGTCCAGCCTGCCAAATCGCTTCATACAGATCGGCCATCGCCGCGATCGGGGGATGCAGCTCCCAGCCCAGTTCGCCGACATAGGAAACCCGCAAGGCCCGCACTGTGTGCCCGGCAATGGCGATTTCTTGCCCGCTCAGCCAACGGAAGCCATCTTTCGACAAATCAGCATCGGTCAGCTTGGCCAGCAGCGCGCGCGAGTGCGGGCCGCTCAGCACCAGCACGCCGCGCTCATCGGTGACATTGCGAATGGTCACCTGCTCGTGGTCCAGCCGACTTTGCATCATATGGTCCAGATCGCGCTGTTCGGCGGCGGCGGCGGAGAGACAGTAGAAGTGATCGTCGGCCATCCGCGTCACGGTCATTTCGCCATAAATGCGCCCTAGCCGCGTGAGCGGATGGACTAGGCCGATGCCACCCTGCTTTGTGGGCATCCGGTTGGCACAGATACGATTGAGAAAACTCTCGGCATCGCGGCCGGTCACATCGTATTTGGCAAATCCGGTCAAATCGAGCACGCCAACACGCTGTTCGACCGCGCGGACTTCCTCGGACACCACCTCGAACACGTTGGTGCGGGTGTAGCCGCCTTGTTCTTCGCGGCCATCGAGCGAAAACCACTTGGCGCGTTCCCAGCCGTATGTTTCGCCGAACACCGCGCCACGGCTTTGCAATGTGGCATACAGCGGGCTGACCCGCTGCGGCCGCCCGTCAGGCTCTTCCTCGCCGGGCAAGCGGGTGGTGAAGGTCATCCGGTAATCGAGGAACACCTTGACGCGCGAATAAGCCTCATCGGCGAACGGGCCATAGCGGCGCGGATCGAATTCGGTCATGTTGATCTCGGCATCGCCGTCAACCATCCACTGCGCCAAGTACTTGCCCGCACCGCCGGCCTGCGCGATGCCGAACGAGGTGCCGCAGCAATGCCAGAAATTGCGCAGCCCCGCGGCCGGACCCAGCAGCGGCCCGCCATCGGGGGTATGCGGGATCGCGCCATTGATGACCCGGCGTATCCCGACCTCGCCAAACACCGGCATCCGCTCAATCGCGCGCTCGAGCCACTTTGAAATCCGATCAAGATCGTCCTGAAACAGCTCGCTGGTTGATTCCCACTCGGGCATCCCCTTGGGCGCCCAAGCTTCGGCCAGCGCAACATTTTCGTACACGCCGATCAGGCCGCTCTGCTGCTCCTGACGCATATAACCGGACATATAGGGGCAGCGGATCACCGGTATTTCCTCGTCCCGCTCGGCGAAAGCCGGGATCGGATCAGTTACAAGATAGTGGTGTTCCATATTTGTCACCGGAATATCGATGCCCGCCATATGGGCGACCTGCCGGGCATAACACCCCGCCGCATTGACCACGATTTCGGCCCGGATAGTGCCCTGCTGCGTTGCCACATCCCACTCACCGCTAGGCAGCTGAGTCAGCCCGGTGACACGATTCTGGCGCACGATCTTTGCACCTTTCTGACGCGCCCCGATCGCCAGCGCATTGCAGATGCCCGAAGGATCGGCATGGCCGTCCTGCGTGGTATAGGCCCCCGCGATAACTCCGTCAGTGGTCAGGAACGGGATGATCCGCCGGATCTCCTCCGGGCTGATGATCTCCATGTCGAAGCCGATGATCTTCGAATAGCCGAGGATATATTTGAACCACGCCAGCTCGCGCTCGTTGTTGGCGAGCCGAATGCCGCCCGAGGGGTGCCAGCTGACAGATTGTCCGGTCAGCGCTTCAAGTTGCGGATAGAACGCGTTGCTGTAAGCATGCATCTTGGCCAGATTGAAGCTGCCGGTGATGTTCGGGCACTGCCCGGCGGCGTGCCATGTCGATCCTGAAGTAAGCTCGTCTTTCTCAATCAGCAGGGTATCGGTCCAGCCAAGCTCGGCCAGGTGGTAGAGCAAGCTTGCTCCCATGATCCCGCCACCGACGATAACAACCCGCGCGCTAGACTGCATTGAAGAAAAATCCGTCCCGTTGAACTGAGCCAGACCTTGCCTTTGCGGCAGGCTAGGCCCGATCACAAATTAGCAATTAGGCGCCATTGGCTTAAAAAATTTCATAGTCTGGAGCTTGGCTAAACGCCTGACCGTTGGGTCAGCTTTAGCCCAACACCCGGCCAAATATATTTTAGCCTTCCAGCCAAAATTTTCATTTGTGACGCAGGCCATGTGCAGATTTAAGGCGCGGCATGAGAATTGGATTTATTGGTCTAGGAAATGTCGGCGGAAAACTGGCTGGAAGCCTCATCCGCAACGGCCACGATGTCTTCGTGCGCGATCTCGATCCGGATATCGTGGCCGAATTCGTTGCGCGCGGCGCTAAGGCGGCAGCTTCTCCCCGGACGTTGGCCGAACAGGTCGATCTGATCATTACCTGCCTGCCCTCGCCCGCCGCGAGCGCCGCCGTGGCCGAAGGGCCAGATGGCTTCCTGCCAGTGCTTGGCCCCGGCAAGGTCTGGCTCGAAATGAGCACAACCGACCACAGTGAGATTATCCGGTTGGGCGCCTTGGTCGAAGCTACTGGCGCGATGATGATGGAGTGCCCAGTCTCGGGCGGCTGCCACCGCGCCGACACGGGCAACATCGCCATCTTCGCCGGAGGCAAACGGGCGGCGTTTGAGTATGTCTTACCAATCCTCACCACGATGGGCCGCCGGATTTTGCATACAGGCGAACTGGGAACCGCCTCGCAGCTGAAGGTGATGACCAATTACCTGTGCACCGTTCATCTGGTCGCACTCGCTGAGGCGCTGACCGTGTGCAAGGCGGCCGGGCTAGACATGAACACAACCTATGAGGCGATCCGCATCTCCTCGGGCAATAGCTTTGTCCACGAAACCGAAAGCCAGGTAATCCTTAACGGCAGCCGCGACATCAACTTCACTATGGATTTGGTTAGCAAGGACGTTGGCTTGTTCGATTCCATCGCGCGCGAGCATCACGTTCCGGTCGAACTCTCGCCACTGATCGTCGATATCTTCAAAGACGGTGAGGCGCGCTTTGGCAGCCGCGAGCATTCGCCGAACATCATCCGCCGCTACGAAGAACCGCTGGGCATCAAGGTGCTGGGCACCGGTTTCCCCGCCGAAATGACTGACGATGAGGCGGAGGAACCGGGCTTCGAAGTGGTCCCACGGCGTTAGGGGGGAGCGCTGGTTGCACCAAACCGGCGCGCCAGTTCGGCTACATGCTCAGGCCCGATCCCGCAACAGCCGCCCACCATGGTGGCACCGGCCGTGACCCAGCGCCGCGCCCAGTCGGTATACTGATCCGGTCCCAGGTCGGCCCGGATATCGCGCAATTCGGCATTGGCGCTATAGCCAGACGGGGGCGGGCCGAAGCCATTGGCATAGACTCCCAGCGCGATCGGACTTTCGGCAAGCGCAGCAGCGGCCTCCACGACGGCGGCTTCCATCACTTCGGGATAACTGCAATTGAACAGCAGTGCGCCAGCACCAGCCGCTTGGGCCAAGGCGGCCGCAGCGCTTACGGATTCGCCCGAGCGCAGCACCGCTCGGCCACTAGGTTCAAGCTGGTCGTCGAGCGTGAACGAAAGCCACAATGGCCGGGCGTCTTCCGTCAGCAGTTCGCTGACCAACTTCGCTTCATCAAGCCGGCTCAGGGTTTCGGCCAGCCAAACGTCGACATGGGGGCTAAGGCCCTCGATCAGCACCTTTAGAATAGCGCGGCCGGCGACGGGGTCGAAGGCATCGGGTTGATACGAACCAAGCGTGGGCGGCAGCGACCCGGCTACTTTCAAACCATGCTTATCGGCGACAGCGCGCGCGACTGAGCCCGCACGGTCGGCCAGCGATCCCCCGGATTCTTCAAACAGGGTTGCGCCGATATGAAACGGCACCAAGGCATAGCTGTTAGTCGTCAGCACTTTTGCCCCGGCGCGAGCAAAACTATCGTGCACTTCAGCCACTCGCTCAGGGGCTTCGATCAGCGCCAGTGCCGACCATTCGGGTTGCCGGAACGGAGCGCCACTGCGCTGAAGTTCACGCCCCATTCCGCCGTCCAGAATGGTAATCGGCGCGCCTGCCGTCATGCAGCTACCAATTGCTGCCGTTCCGCCGCGACTTGCGCCGTCATCCAGTCAATGAATTTGCGAATTCGCGGATTTTCCTTCATATCCTTGCGGCAGATCAGGCCCCATTCGCCGCTGCACACCGCCTTGTGATTGACCGGCCGGACCAGCCGCCCACTCGCCAGATCCTGTTCGACGAACGGTCCGTTGACCAGCGCCACGGCCTGATCGTTGAGCGCCATTTCCAGCGCGACTGCCAACGTATCGACGACGAGGTATGGTGACGCGGGATCGAAACTTAGTCCGGCACTGTTGAACCAGGTCTCCCAATTCTGAACCTCGGTATAGATCGCCACCAAGGGCTGGTCGAGCAAGTCTGCGGGCTTTCGAACTTTGCCCATCCGTGCAGCCAAGGCCGGACTGCACACCGGAAACAGGCTATATTCGAACAACGGCACCCAGTGGAACTTCGGATCAGGCGGGGTCTGGCAATAAACCAGCCCGACATCAGTGTGGATGTCATCAAATTCCCATTCCACCGCACAGGTGCTAAGTGACAGTTTGACTTCGGGATGTGCCGCCAAGAATTGTGGCACGCGCCGCGCCAGCCAGCGGATCGACGCGGTGACATAGGTCTGCACCCGCAACGGCCGATTAAGCGCATTGCGGTGCGCCGCCTCAACCCCTTCGATCAGCAGCTCAAAGGCCGAGCGGACATAGGGGTACAGCATCCGCCCCTCTTCAGTTGAGACGATATTCCGCCCTTCCTGCACGAACAGCTCAATCCCCAGCGCTTCTTCAACCAGTTGAACCTGATGGCAAACTGCTGGGTGAGTGAGGCACAATTCGTCGGCAGCATTGCGGATGCTTTGGTGCCGGGTCGCTGCCTCAAAGCCCTTTAATGCTTTGAGCGGCGGTAGTGCGCGCAAGTCGATCTTGTTTGCCATCAGAAAACCCTCCCGACAGCAATGGAAAGTTTTCTGCGCTTGGAGTCAAATGGTAAATCTCTCTGACTCGTTGAGAGTGCTGGTTCAGCAGTACTTGGCATCCTCAATAATCATTGCTGCACCCTTTTCGGCCACCATCACCACCGGCGCATTGGTGTTGCCTGAGGTGATGGTTGGAAACACCGAGGCATCGACCACTCGCAGACCCTGCACACCATGCACCCGCAACCGCCGATCGACCACGGAGTGGCTTTGATCCGGGCCCATCATGCAGGTGCTGGTGGGATGATAGACGGTATCGGCCCGGGCGCGAAAATCAGCGAGCAGCGCTTCATCGCCCTGGATCTGCTGTCCCGGAGTGATCTCATGCGTAATAATATCCGCCAAAGGCGCGGTCTGGGACAACTGGCGCAGCAACCGGTTGCCAACCAGCGCCTCGGCCACATCATGGTCGCTCGCCAAGTAATTGGGCTGAATCGCTGGATGAGTAAAAGGATCGGTGGACAAGATCTGAACTGTGCCTCGGCTGGTCGGGCGGCAAGCATTGAACGACAGCAGGAACGCCGAAAACGGATCGGGATTGAGCAGCTTGCGTTCGGACAGCGGGGTCTCGGTATAGCTGATCGGGCTGAAATAGAGCTGCAGGTTGGCCTTAGCCTGCGCCGGATCACTGCGGATAAAGCCGCCGGCCTGATTAACGCTCATCGCCAAGGGACCGCCCCGATCAAGCAGGTAACGCAACCCGGCTCTGACCTTGCCGAACAAGGGCCGCAACTCATCGTTGAGCGTTGGACGTCGCGAGTTGTAGAAATACGAAACTGCCAGATGGTCCTGGAGATTTTGCCCAACCGCCGGCGCATCAATCAGCGGCTTGATTCCGAACGATCGAAGCAGCGCCGGATCACCAATTCCCGAGAGCTGCAGCAGTTGCGGCGAATTGATCGCACCGCCGCACAGGATCACTTCGCGCCGGGCGCGCACTTCGGTTTCGCGGGCATGCTGCAGATAGCGCACGCCAATCGCGCGCGCGTCTTCAAACACAATCTGCGTAGCGTGGGCCCGCGTGCGCAGCGCGACCGCGCCGCGCCTCAACGCGGGCCGCAGAAAGGCATTCGCAGTCGAGGCGCGGCGGCCCTTGGCGGTATTGATCTGATAAAACCCGACCCCCTCACTCGAGGCGCCATTTAGGTCCGGATTATGCGCAAATCCCAAAGCTGCGGCGGTCTCGAAAAAGGTTGTGCAAAGGGGGTGCGCCGAGGCGGAAATGTCGGTGACGTGCTGCAGCCCGCCGGTGCCATGGCTGGCATTGGGAGGGCCACCGAAGTCTTCCGATTTGCGGAAATAGGGCAGCACATCTTTCCAGCCCCAGCCCGGATTGCCCAGCGCTACCCAATCGTCAAAATCCTGCGGCTGACCGCGCACATAGACCATCGCATTGATCGAGCCCGACCCGCCGATTACCTTGCCGCGCGGCCAATAACTGCGCCGCTCGTCCAGTCCCGCAATCGGCTCAGTGTCGTACATCCAGTTGATGCGCTTATCGAAGAAGGTCCGGCCATAGCCGACCGGCAACTGGATCCAGACCGTCCGGTCACTGCCCCCGGCCTCAAGCAGCAACACGGTGGTCCGGCCATCTTCAGACAGGCGATGGGCAAGCACGCAGCCGGCCGTACCCGCGCCGACAATCACATAGTCAAAGCTTTCCATCAGACGACGGGATGCCCGGTCATATCCAGATGCAACATGGAGCCGGTATAGGGATTGGCAGCCGC
>JAYTIS010000022.1:0-1670 GCA_043731725.1 Novosphingobium sp. | reverse complement strand
TAGGCCCCGAGCGATGACTTACGATGTGCACATTATCGGCGGCGGCCTCGCCGGGAGCGAAGCGGCCTGGCAGCTGGCGCGGCGCGGAGTGAAAGTGCGCCTGTCTGAAATGCGCGGCGGCGGCGATATGACTCCAGCACATCAGGGGACTGGCCTGGCCGAGCTGGTCTGCTCGAACAGCTTCCGCTCGGACGATCATGAGAAGAACGCGGTCGGCCTGCTCCACCAGGAAATGCGCGAGCTCGATTCGGTGATCATGGCGGCCGCAGCAATCGCGCAAGTGCCCGCCGGGTCGGCGCTGGCGGTTGATCGCGAGGTGTTTTCCGCTGCTGTCGAAGCCGCGCTGGCCGCACAACCCAGCCTGACCGTGGTGCGCGAGCGGATTCATGCGCTGCCCGCTGCCGGGCTGACCATCGTCGCGACCGGGCCGCTGACCTCGGGCGCGCTGGCGGACAGCATCGCGACGGCGACCGGGGCTGACAGTCTGGCGTTCTTCGATGCGATCGCGCCGATCGTCCACCGCGATTCGATTGACATGGACATCTGCTGGATGGCCGCGCGTTGGGACAAGGGGTCCCAAACGTCGATCGCGCTGGGCGGTGACGGCAAGGACTACATCAATTGCCCGATGAACCGTGAGCAGTACGCCGCTTTTCATCAAGGGCTGCTCGATGGCGAGAAGACCGAGTTCCGCGAATGGGAAGCCAGCACACCCTATTTCGAAGGCTGCATGCCGATCGAGGTAATGGCCGCGCGCGGGCTGGATACGCTCCGGTTCGGGCCGATGAAGCCGGTCGGACTGGACAATCCGCACATGGCGTCGCCGGAGTTTCCGAGCGGCCGCTGGGCCCATGCGGTGGTGCAGCTGCGCCAGGACAACAAGCTGGGTACGCTGTGGAACATGGTCGGCTTTCAGACCAAGCTTAAACATGCCGAGCAAGTGCGGTTGTTCCGTACCATCCCCGGGCTGGAGAACGCGGAATTCGCGCGGCTCGGCGGACTTCACCGCAACACCTTCCTCAACTCGCCAATCCTGCTTGACCGGCAACTGCGGCTAAAGTCAGCGCCGCACATCCGCTTCGCCGGACAGATCACCGGCTGCGAAGGCTATGTCGAAAGCGCGGCGGTCGGCCTGCTGGCGGGATTGATGAGCGCGGCTGAATGGGGCGGCCGGCCGTGGACTGCCCCACCCCGCACGACCGCGCTTGGTGCGCTGCTGTCGCACATCACCGGCGATGCTGTGGCGGAGAACTATCAGCCGATGAACGTCAATTTTGGCCTGTTCCCGCCGGTCGATGAAGCGGTCAAAAAGAAACAGCGCAAGGAAGCCTATACTGACCGGGCCAAGGCCGATCTGGCCGAGTGGATGGCCTGAGCTACTTGCAACCGCAGCCTGGCTTCTTCGAGTCTTTGGGTTTGGTCGTGGCGAATTCGGGCCGGGTCAGGCTGCCGTTGCCGTCGACATCGGCTTTCTTGAATCGGTTCGAGCTGACCACCGACCACTCTTCGAAACTGAGCAGGTTGTTGTGATCGGTATCGAGCTTGTGGAATGCGGCGACACGCGGCTGCAGCGCCTCAATCCGTGTCACCAGGTTGTCGCGGTTGCGATCAAGCCGGTTGAAACGTTTTTCCTCGCGGGAAGCTTTGCTGGCTCCGGGCGGGGCCGTGCC
>JAYTIS010000021.1:0-3543 GCA_043731725.1 Novosphingobium sp. | reverse complement strand
GCATCTCAAAACTGTGCGAGACCAGCGTCACTTGTTGCTGCCCGCACCGCACCGCATGGCGCAGCGCGGCGAGCAGTTCGGCATCGGTCAGCGCGGTCAATTGGAAATGCCGCAATGCACTGCCGCCCGCGCCGATGCAGCCGATCGGCACCTCGATTGTGCCGCAGTGGCGCTGGACCTGGCGATCATCGCCCCCCAGCGATATGTAGCATTCGCTCGCAGCAATCCCCGGGCAGTGGCTGGTATCATAGGTGATTCCCAACGCCGCCAGCGCGCGCAGGGTATCATCGTTGGCGCCGTAATTGCCCGCGCGGAATGCCACTGGTGCGGGTGCTCCAGCAGCCATCAGCACGCTGCGTGCATAGTCGATCAGCGTGCATTGCTGCTCGAACCCAAAGTCTCGCAAATTTCCGCCGGTCTGGGTTCCGAGCGGATTGGCACTGCCCGCAAGCGCCAGCCATTCGCTATGGAGGTGGAGTTGGACATCGTGCCCGCGCGCGACAATCGGCCCAACTACATCGGTGATCGCTGCGGTGCCCCAGACCAGCGCGGGCATTGGATCGACGAAGAACACCGCCTTGATCCCGTGCGCTTCGAACCGGTCCATCTGGTAGTGGATGCCCCGCGGCCCACTCGGCGTCGTGCCGATGATAGCGCTGGCGAAATTTTCCGCGCGCCCGCCGCCGCTCATCCGCCGCGCCAGGCCGAACGAATATTCGGTGTCGATCGTGATGTAGAGCGCAGTCACCTATCAGCTCAGGCCGCGCCGCGTAGTTTGCGCAAGGCCCGCCACGCCAGCGACTTTGCCATATTGCGTGCTGGATAAGCGGCGGGGCGTGCCGGGCGCAGGCCCAGCCCGCGCATAAGATGATTGAACGCGCGTGCATCGGCCTCGGCATACGACCATTCCGAGCGCCAGGTCAGCGACAATGAGATCGAAGGCAGCGGCCCGTTCTGAACCCAGTGCGGGACCTTGACCGGCACGTGGATCGCCTCGCCCGGGGTGATTGTGATCGGCTGGCCCAGCGCGGCAAATTCGTCGCGCCACGGCAGATTACGGTGATGCTGGCCGAGGTGAAAGTCTTCCTGCACCGCATCGGGGAACACGGCCTGATCAACGCCCGGGAACAGCGTCATTGTCTTCTCCCCGCGCAACTGCAGCAGCACATTGTGCTCGGGATCGAAGTGGAACGGGGTCACAGATCCCGGCGAGGAGACGAACACGAACCCTTCAAGCTGCAACATTGGCCCGGTGCGCGGGGTGACAATGTGTGCCAGTTCGGCCAGCACCTCTTGCAACAGCGCGGCATAGGCTGGGACCTGTTCGATCCGCTTGAGCACCACCCAGCAGGCTGACTTATCGATGGTACGGATCGCCTCGACCACGCCGATGCCGGCCTTGGGAATATCCGCTGGGTCGATCCCGATGGGCAGGGCGCCGGGGCTATATTCGATGCTTTCAACCGGCAGCGCTCCAGCGAGGTCAGCCAGCGCGTCCAGACTGAGCAGCGGATGATCGAGCAGCGCGTGGCGCAACTTAACCGGCGCATGCGGATAGCTCGCGGCAAACAGCGCGTGTGCATCGGGCGGGAAAACAGCGGCAGACATAGTCCCGCGCAATAGGCGCTACGGGTTAAAATCGCGTGATTCAGATTGAGGCCAGTTGCCCCGCCCGGTCGGGCCGGGCGGGGCTCTGGCTGTGCCGCAGCCTCAATCCTGCGGCAGCCGCCAGGTCACTGTTCCGCTATAACTGCCCGGCGTGCGCGCGCCGCGTTCGTCGGTGGCGGGCTCGAATTGTCCGCGCCGAGTCAGAGTTGCGCAGGTCGCCCGATCAAGCCCAGCAAAGCCGCTGCTGGCGACGACCGCGCAATCGCTGACCTTGCCCCCAGTGTCGATTGTTAGCCGGTAGCGGGTAGAGCCTTCGTGCTCGGCGCGCAGGTCGCTGGTCGGGTAATCGTTGGTGGTCACCCAGCCGGCGATCTTGCCCCTAGGCCGTGCAGTTTTGGGGGCGAAGCTGGGGACAGGGCTTGGCGCGGGCAGGACCCGCGGAAACTCCACCTTCCCGGCATCCCCGCTGCCCAATTTGTCATCGGCGATGAATGTCGGCAGCGTGGATGGACCAAAATCATAGTTTGGGTCGACCTGCGGGCGCGGCGTCCGCAGCTCTGCTTGCGCCGATGACTGCGGGTGTGGCGGGGGCGGAATAGTCGGGGCGTCTGGCGGAATAATGAACGTGGTCGTGCGGGTTGGTGGCGTACGATTGATCGTGATCGCCAAGCCGGTGATGATCGCCCAGGCCAACCCCGCCTCCAGCGCCACGACCGCAGCACCAGCGCGCAGTCTGCGGTTATTCGAATGGTTGTCTGCATAAGCCATGGCACCGTCTCCTGTGGTGAAACGCCGCCGCTGGCCCGGTTGCCGAGTCGCAGGGAGGCGACGCTTTGACAAAGGAGATAGTATAACATGACTCTACGACGTCAAGTGGCTTTTTGCGGCAAGGGTTTGGGGTGGAGTCAGTGCGTTTTCCAGGTTTCGCCCGATCGGCGGTCATGCCGCGCTCTCGGTCAGTGGGCGCAAATTGGTCGTGTCAGGCTTTGGCGCTCGACGAGTTCAGCTTCGCGGCTGCGCAAATAAGTGCAATCAAAGCCACCGCATCAATTGCCTCATGTTCGTGAAAGTCGATCGCGCGCCTGGTGTTGCCGGTGAGACTTGCGTTGAACAGGCGTGACGGGTCTGCGAGCGCTGCGCCCTTAGCAAAGGTCATTTTCACGGCGTTCTTGTAGGTCTCGCCAGTGCAGATCATTCCGTTGTGATACCACACCGGCACGCCTCGCCACTTCCACTCTTCGACGACGTCGGGAACTGCCTGCTTGATCAAGGCACGCAGCCGGTCGAGCAGCGCGCCCCGCCAGTCGCCAAGTTCGCTAATCCTCTTATCGATTAGATCGGATGGAGACTTTTCAATTTGAGCCCTGCTCTCGCTCATGTTTGCTGCTCCTCGTTGCTAGTATAGTGGGTTCAGCACAAGCCTGCCGTAGGCAAAAAGCGCACAGATTGCGGCCACCCCGAGCCAATAAATCATCGGGCCTGAGTTCGCGTCACCGGACCGAATGTGCACCCCCGTAAAGAGCAGCATTTCCGCAGCGATACCGAGCGCCGCGATCGGGGCAAGGAGTGCCAGTGGCCGATTAAAGATCGGGAGGATCAGGCCCAGTACGCAAAGCAGATCAAAGCCAATCAAGGCCAGCCAAACGACATGAGGTATCGCCTTCAATGAAGGCATGGTTTGCTCTGCAGAATGGGAAAACTTCCACACTGCACCAATGCTTGTGTGCAGAGCGAGAACGATTTGAATTACCCACAGACCAATGTTCATGACTTATCCTTCAACTACTGCTGTGCCGCGTCGACGAAGCGGGACTTAATTTGACAAATTGCGGTAAGTTCTCAGTCAGTTCGCGCCAATAGCTTTTCCAGGGCCGCGAAAAACCGCGGCCATCCGGCTTTGGCACCATGATAGTAGCGCGGCTGATCTGTCTGGAA
>JAYTIS010000020.1:0-5953 GCA_043731725.1 Novosphingobium sp. | reverse complement strand
GCACCGTACTTTTGGCGCGCGCAGGAGAAGCGCCGGGCGGGGTGCCGATGACCGTGCGCACCACCTTCAACCTGCGCCCGTTGACCAGCGATCCCGCTGCCAGTCGCCCCGGCTGGATCACTGCGCGGTTGGCGGCGCGCGACCCGCTGCTCGACGCGATGGCCTTCTCGCGCGGGCGTTTTGCGCTCGAAGTAACGGGCTTGGCGCCGCTCTACCTGCCCAGTTGGCCTGAATTGAGCCGGGTGATCGAGGATTGCCGCTAACCCCGACACGCTAGTTCCAGGTAGTCGCTTTGCGCGAGCCCGAACGATCAATTCTGACACCAAAATATTTGATTGCAAGACTTGTGTTGCGGCGCAGAATGACTCACATCTATGCGCAGAGGTCGGACGGCGATCCCCGCTTTCCGGTCCGGTCGATCCGCTTGTGGTCGGCGAATGGCTAACAGCGTGAAAGGAGGTGACCGATGTCTCATGGTTCAGCAGAGGGGTCGGTAATCCGTATGACGGAGCATTATCGCTGACACTCAGCGATAGAGGTTTTCCGTGAGCGGCGCTTCCGGCCGCTGACCATGTCGAGGGTCGCTTCTGGCTTAGCCGAAGCGGCCCTCCTCATTTGTGCGCCGATCTCGCTCATCACCCCGGCATACCCCTTTGTTCGTCATCCCGGCCAAGGTCGGGACCTAGCACCAGCAAATTATGTCGCGCAGCGGCGTTTTCCTGACCGGGTCTGGGTCCCGGCCTTGGCCGCGATGACGATGGTGTTGGCCTTGCGACCAACTTAGGCTATGCAGTAATAAGAAATAGTACCTTTCCAATTATTACTCTTTGCTTGCAATTGACGTAATTTTCGATCATTGCGAGCGCCTGACAGGTAAAGGAATTGATTACATGGCAAGTCTTGCCGAGCCCGCTCCGATGACCGCGAGCTTCACGCACATCCGCAACCCTGCGCCCCGCTCGGCCGAAGCGCGCAGCGCGGTGCTCGCCGATCCCGGCTTTGGCAGCACTTTCACCGATCATATGGTCACCATTGACTGGTCCGAAGAGGCGGGCTGGCACAATGCCGCCGTAGTCCCTTACGGCCCGATCGCACTCGATCCAGCGGCCTCAGTGCTGCACTATGCGCAGGAGATTTTCGAAGGGCTCAAGGCCTACCGCCACGCCGATGGCGCGCTGGCGCTGTTCCGGCCCGATGCCAACGCGGCGCGGCTCAACGCCTCGGCGCAGCGGCTGGCCATGCCCGAACTGCCGCCCAAACTGTTCATCGCCGCGATCAAGGAGCTGATTGCCGCCGATGCCGCCTGGTTCCCTACGGTCGAAGGCGGCTCACTGTACCTGCGCCCGTTCATGATCGCGACCGAGGCGTTCCTGGGCGTGCGCCCGGCCAAGGCATACAAATTCATCGTCATCGCCAGCCCGGTGGGCAACTATTTCAAATCGGGCGCGCCGGCGATCACCGTCGCGGTCTCGGACTATACTCGCGCCGCACCCGGCGGCACCGGCGCGGCCAAGTGCGGCGGGAACTATGCTGCCAGCCTGGTGCCAACCGCGGCAGCCTATGCCCACGGGTACGACCAGGTGCTGTTTCTCGATGCAGTCGAGCGCAAATGGATCGAGGAGCTGGGCGGTATGAACCTGTTCTTCGCCTTCGCCGATGGCTCGCTCTCCACCCCGCCGCTGACCGGCACGATCCTGCCCGGCGTCACCCGCGACAGCCTGATGATGCTCGCCCGCGACGAAGGGCTGACCGTGCGCGAAGACCGCTACAGCCTTGACCAGTGGCGCAATGACGCTGCCTCAGGCCACCTGATCGAAGCCTTCGCCTGCGGCACTGCGGCAGTGGTTACCCCGATCGGCCATGTCGCCGATCACGGCGAAGAATTCACCATCGGCAGCGGCGGCCCCGGACAACTGACCGGCAAACTCAAAGCGCGGCTGGTCGCGATCCAGCGCGGCGAAGCACCCGATGAGCATGGCTGGGTCATGCGGTTGGACTGACCTGGGCCGGCTATTACGGGCTCACACTGAATGCCAGGGTTGAAGCTGCCGCCGCAGCACCGCTCCAACTTGCCAAATGCAGATATAGCGCGCATTTATTGTCGAGCGCAGGCAGGGGGGTAAACCGATGTTGACCAGACTGGCGATCGTAACTTGCATCGCGGCATTGGCGGCGACGCCGGTGCTGAGCAAGACCTTGGCCAAGGCCCCAGACAAGACCACCGCGACCGACAAGGCCGCAGCGAAGGCCAAGGCGCTCGATCAGCATTTCGCCGCCTTGTCGACCCCGGTCGGCACCGAATGCAGCGCTTTTGAAGATAAGACCATTCAGCAGCGCCTCGACGCGTGCCAACTGGCGCTGGCCCAGCTGGCTGCTTCGCGCAAAGCGGCGCGCGGGCTCAGCGCGGGGCAGGTTGCCAACTACGATTACAAGCAGGTGGTGCTCCAGACCGCTCTGGCCGCGGCCTATGCTCAGGCTGACACGCGGCTGAGCGCGCGGGCCTGTGCCTTGCTTGAAAACAGCTGGGCGATCCGCTCCCGCCTGCGCAACCTCCCGCGCAGCGCGCTTTCTCCCGATGGCTATGACACGTTCCAAAAACCCCCGGCAGATTTGAGCCAAGTGCTGGGCTACTGCCGCACAGACTTTCCGCCACCCCCAGGTGCGCCTCCGCTGCCCGGACCTAGTTAAGTTACGGCGACAGTTCACGAGAGTTACGGTGACCGGTTACGACGACACTCTACTTAACCCTTGCACTCCAACTTCCAGCTATTCCTTTCCTACACCTTGCCGGCCTGTCACACTCCCCGTACGAATACTCCTGCCCCGCTGCCGCACCTGTGCCCCGTCGCGCGGGGTATGTGTAACCCGGCGCCCCAGACAACAAATCACTGACTTTACATACTAAACAGTCCGAGCCTCAGGGTTACACCCTGTCACCTTTGTCACCCACTCCCGCGCCTCGTTGCTCTACGCATGTCCGAAAGGAGACACGCAGTAGCATGTCCCCGAGAAAACAGCCGATGCACGACTCACGCTCAGGGGACTCGCAAAAGCATGTCTCCGGCCGCGCCAATCCCCCTTGCCATTCCCGCCTCGCTTCCCCACCTTCGGTTGCAACGCGCAACTCTCTTGGATCAGGAACTCACTTCATGGCCGACACCGAATACACGCCCCCTGCCGTCTGGACCTGGAACAAAGAGAATGGCGGGCGGTTTGCGGCGATCAATCGGCCGACTTCGGGCGCGCAGACCGAGCATGTGTTGCCAATCGGCAAGCACCCATTCCAGCTCTATTCGCTGGGCACGCCCAACGGGATGAAGGTCACGATCATGTTCGAGGAGCTGCTCGCCGCCGGGCACAGCGGGGCCGAGTATGATGCCTGGCTGATCAATATTAGCGAGGGCCAGCAGTTCGGCTCCGGCTTTGTCGCGATCAATCCCAATTCGAAAATCCCGGCGCTGATGGACCGCAGCGGGCCGGAACCGATCCGGCTGTTTGAGAGCGGCGCGATGTTGCTGCATCTGGCCGAGAAATTCGGCGCATTTATCCCGACCGATCCGGCGGGGCGAGCCGAGTGCCTCAGCTGGCTGATGTGGCAGATGGCCAGCACGGCGTTTATCGGCGGCGGGTTCGGGCATTTTTATGCTTATGCGCCGATCAAGATCGAATATGCGATCGACCGCTATTCGATGGAAACCAAGCGGCTGTTCGATGTGGCTGACAAGCGGCTGGCGCAGACCCAGTATCTGGCTGGTGACATGCTCACCATCGCCGATTTTGCCGCCTTCCCGTGGCTCGGCGCGCTCTATCGCGGGCTGGCTTATGACGACGCGAAGACTTTTTTGGGGCTGGAGGAATATACCAATGTCGGCCGCTGGGTAATGGAGCTGAACAGCCGCCCTGCCACCCGCCGCGGGCTGGTGGTCAATCGCGGCCAGGGCGAGGAAGGCACGTTCCTGTCCGAGCGCCACGACGCGAGCGATTTCGACGCGCTCACGCCGGGGACGATTTAGGGGTGTTGATTTGAGAGACTAGCCGTCATCCCGGCGCAGGCCGGGATGACAAAATTCGTGGCGGTTGCGTAAAACTTGGCCGCAATGCCTCTTCCCTTGCCCGCGCACCCTGCTTATAGCCCGCGGCGCTGATGGGGCGTCGCCAAGTGGTAAGGCATCGGTTTTTGGTACCGACATTCGGAGGTTCGAATCCTCCCGCCCCAGCCAGCGCATCGTCATGGGAGCCCCTTGGGAAAAGCACCAGCCGCGCGTGATTCAGATCACGGACGGGGATGCAGTGATCGTCATAAACTCCAAGCAACCCGTCATTGAACGATGGTCACGATGGAGGTCTCAATGCGCTCGATTGTTGCTTTAGTTACTTGTCTTGCCCTGCTTCCTATCGCCGCCAATGCCGCGACCAAGCACAAGACCGTCCCGCTCAAGGCTAAAGCACCGAGCGAACAACATGCAACTGTGAGGTCCAGAGAAACGGTGTCACGCGCAGCGCGGCAGACCAACAATCTGATGGAAAATGCAATGAGCGGCAGCGTCTCGCACCTACGCTCGGCCTATAATCCTTGGTCCTGCGAAGCGAACTGGGATGAAAATTGTGAATCAAGCTCCGTGCTGCAAGCTGAAGCAGGCTATCAGGCATGCCGGCTTGAGGTCCGCGTGACCACCAGCGATGGCCATGATGCCTGGTTCAATTCAAATCCGACAAACTGGTACGCCAGCGATCCGCTCAGCCCCGATAGGTTCCAGGCGTTCCAAGTGACGATCCATGCCTTCGGGAATGGCAACTATTTCGATCATCGCGGCAGCAAGGAAGTGGTCGAAATGACGTTCGATCAGATTCCCGCGTCGGCCGATAACTACACCAGATTTGCAGAGGGCTGCACAATGCCGTCACACGATTGACAACGCCGGATCAACCTTGGTCGCTGCTGATGGGCTCTCAGTCCCTCACTACCGGCAGCCACACCGCGCTGGCCTCGGCCCCGCCCCAGCGCACTGTTTGGCGGGCCTTCTTATAGGCACTCGCGGGGGCATCAAAGATCGAGGGGACCCAGGTCTGCGGGTTGCGGTCATACAGCGGATAGAGACTTGATTGGACTTGCACCATGATCCGGTGGCCGGGCAAGAACACGTGGTTCACATTGGGCAGCGACCAGCCGAAAGCATAAGTCTGCCCCGGCTTCAGCGGTGCCGGGGTGGCAAAGCCGTGGACGTAGCGCCCGCGGAATATCTCGATCCCGATGCCGAGTTCAAAGCCCGCCATGACCGGATTGACGCTCTGTTCAGCCGGGAACACGTCGATCAGTTTGACCACCCAGTCGCTGTCCTGGCCCGAGGTAGCGGCGTGCAGATCGACCCGCGGCGCGCCCTTGAGGTGGACCGGAGCGGTTAGTACTGGGGTGGAATAGCTGAGCACATCGGGGCGGCCATCGACGAAGCGCTGATCCTGCACCAGCCAGGTCTTCCACGCCTCGCCGTCCATGTGCACCGGACGCGGCATGAACGGCACCGGCTTGGCTGGATCGGAGGTGTATTCGTCGGCCCCGGCCGCAGCGGTTTTTTGGAATGCCAGCCCGAACTTGTCCGTCAGGTACAACGGCACTTCGGTGCCCGCGGGCCACTTGGCATCGGTCTCCCAGCGGTTGGTTCCAGTGGCATAAGTGATTGCAGTCGGCATCGGTTGGCAAGGCGGCGCTTTGGTCTTTAGCCGGCAATCGAAGAACGGCTTGATCCAATTCAGGCGGAACTGCAGCGCGGTATCGCCCTCGAAATTGAGCGGCCCCAGTTGACTGCCGACATAGTTCGCGCCCGAATGTCGCCATGGGCCAATGCCGAGCGTAATCGGCGCATCGGGCTGCGCGGCCTTGACCGCTTTGTACACCGCTGGTGCGCCGTAGCTGTCTTCCTGATCCCATTGGCCGAGCATCACCAGAGTCGGGACC
>JAYTIS010000019.1:0-18652 GCA_043731725.1 Novosphingobium sp. | reverse complement strand
ATCACGTCAAACTCGGCCCCGGCAGCCACGATTTCCAATCCTTCATCGCCGTCGCTGGCGGTAGTGACGGTGTAGCCGGCGCGGCTCAATGCGCGTTCGGCGACAGCGCGGACCATATCTTCATCTTCGACCAGCAGCACCCGGCCGCCGCCGGACCATTGGACTTGCGGTGCTGCCAGCGCGCGGGGTTGACCTTCGGTCCCGTCCGGATCGCCAGGCTCAGCCAGAACGGCGACAGTGTCTGGATCGATGTGGTGAACGGGCAGATAGACCGTGAACTTGGTGCCCTTACCCACTTCACTATCGGCGAAAATGAACCCGCCCGATTGCTTGACGATGCCGTAAACGGTCGAGAGGCCAAGCCCGGTGCCCCCCATAACGCCGCCCCTACCCATATCCTTGGTGGTGAAGAACGGTTCGAAAATCTTGCCGAGATGATCGGGCGCAATCCCGCAGCCGCTGTCTTCGACGACCAGCGCGGTGTAGTCTACCTGCGGCATGATCCCGCCGCGCATCGCGCGGACTTGGTGAGCGGTGATCTTGCGGGTGGCCAGGGTGAGCTTGCCTCCATCACCTTTTGCAGCCATCGCATCACGGGCATTGACTGCCAGATTGACGATCACCTGTTCAAGCTGGGTCGGATCGGCGCGGACCGGACCGAGGTCGCGATCGTGCGTCACCGTCAACTGGATTTTCTCACCAATCAGCCGTTTGAGCAGGTGCGAGACATCGGACAGCACATCGGGCAGTTGCAGCACTTCGGGGCGCAGGGTCTGCTGGCGGCTGAACGCGAGCAGCTGCCGGGTCAGGCTGGCCGCGCGGTTTGAATTGGCGCGGATTTGCTGGATATCGTCATAGTCGCTGTCACCCGGAGTGTGGCGCAGCAGCATCAAATCGCAGGTGCCCAAGATCGCGGTCAAAACATTGTTGAAATCGTGCGCCACGCCGCCGGCGAGTTGCCCGACGGCCTGCATCTTGGTCGCTTGTGCGACTTGACGCTTGAGCCGGGTTTCCTCGGTATTGTCGGTCAGGCCCAGCAGCACCGCCGCCTCGCCCAGCCCGCGCACCCCCGCCAGACTGAGCATCACCGGATCTTCAGCCATGCCTTTCAGCCGCACCGCCAGATCGCCACTGTTGGCGGGGCCCTGCGCAAACCGGCGGATCGCGTCCGAGATCGGGCCTTTGTCTTCCTGCACCACCAGATCGGTCGGATAAGTCGGCGGGATCTCGCCCTCTTTGCCGGCCGCGCGCATGAACGCGGCATTGGCAAACAGCAGCCGCCCATCGCGGTCAGCCATGGCCAGGCCCAGCGGCATCTGACCAAGCAGCGCCTCGAGATGCGGGACCGAAGCGCTGGTTTCGCTCGCACCGCCGCCCAGGCCAATCCCGTGATCGGCGATCAGCATCAGCGAAGGGGTATTTTCATAATCGGGCGGGCCGGGCGCATCGGGATCGGCCAAAGGCATGTAGAACATGGTCAGCGGCGCCCCGCGTTTACCATCACGCGCCCAGGTGATCCGGTCACTCTCGTCCTGCCGCAACAGCGCGGTAAACTCCTGCCCCGTCAGCAGCGCGGCGGGATCGCCGGTGGCGCGGCTGGCAAAGCCTGAACTGGCGGCGCGCATGGTGCCATCGGGATCAACCACCGCGAGGCTGAACCCGGCCTGCGCCAGCGCCCGCCCCAGCTTGCCATCGAGGTGCGGCACCAGTTCGGCGACCGGATCGGGCGCGTTGAGCGGGGTGAACGTCCACACCAGATAATCGTCGCCGCGCCCGGCCCGCAGTACGGCCCCGTGCCAACGGTTTTGCCCGTCCTCGATCAAATCGGCGCTGCCGCGCCCGTCGCGCCAGGCCGAGCGGCCTGCCTTGGCCAGCCGTTCGAGCGACATGTTGTCAACCGCCAGCCGCGGCGGAGCGGTGCCAGCGCTGAACCAGTCTTGATACTTGCGATTGGCGCAAACCAGCCGGCCAGCGCGGTCAGTCACCGCCACAGCGGCATCGCTGCGTTCAATCGCGGCGACAGTCACCGACCAGTCTGGCATGGCATATTCGGTCGCGGCGGGAGCCGCGGTACGACGGGTAAGCGCCCAGGCGATCCCGCTCAGCGCGACCAGTCCGGCGGCAAAGGCGAGCACCGCGCTGACGCTGCGGGTGGCCAGCCAGACCAGCCCCAAGCTGCCCAGCAAGGCCGCGCCCGGTATAAACCAATCGCCGCCCGAACGGCGCGGTTGCGCAACGCTGGCGCTCATCCAGCTGCCTCGCGCAGCCGAGCCTCAGCCAATCGCCGCGCCCGCTTGCGCCCGATCCGCACCCGCCAAAAGAAGCTGGTGGCGAGGTACCCGACGCTGGCCAGCACCGAGGCGATCACGAACATTCCGAACGCGACGCTCGGCCCTTTTTGCGTGAGAATGGCGAGCAGGTGGTCGGTCTCGGTCGCTTGCATGGTCTGCGTTACCGGCGCGACCACAGTCATCGCATCGACCCGCAGCAGCCATGACCCAACCCGCTCTGCCGCGAGCCAGATCACCGGAAGAAATGCCGGAAAACCGATAAAAGTAGCGGCCAGAGCAATCGGGATATTGGCGCGCACAAATACGGCCAGCAATGCTGCGGCGGCGAAGTGCGCGAGCGGGATCATGATCCCCACAAACAGCCCCAGCGCCACCCCGCGCGGGACCGAGCGGCGATTGAACCGCCATAAGTCAGAGCGCAGCACATGCTTGGCATACGGCTTAACCCAGCGGCTCTTTTCAAGCTGCTCGCGGGTCGGGATGCGGGCTTTGAACCAATCGGTCAGGCGCGCCATGACAGTGCTCATTGGTGGTCCCGCATGATCCGCGCTTGCTCGCGTTTCCAGTCGCGCTCCTTGGTCGTCGCGCGTTTGTCGGCCACATTCTTGCCCTTGGCCAGTGCGAGTTCAACCTTGGCCCGGCCGCGGCTGTTGAAATAGACCGATAGCGGCACCAGCGTCATCCCCTTGCGCTCGACCGCGCCGGTGAAGCGGGCAATCTCCCGCTCGTGCAGGAGCAATTTGCGCGGCCGTTTGGGCTCATGATTGTTGCGGTTGCCGTGGCTGAATTCGGGGACATTGGAGTTGATTAGCCACACCTCACCGCCTTTGACCTCGGCGTAAGACTCGGCGATCGAGCCTTCGCCAAAGCGCAGGCTTTTCACTTCGGTCCCGGTTAGCGCGATCCCCGCCTCGACCGTATCCTCGATATAATAATCATACCGCGCGCGCCGGTTTTCGGCGACGGTCTTGGTTTTGTCGAAGGCAGGATGAACAGGACGGGCCATGGTCAGGGAGATGTAGGGGGTGAGCGCGGAAAAGGGAACGGACAAACGAAAGAGGACGATCCTTCGACAAGCTCAGGACGAACAGGAGTGGTGCTTGACTACCTCCCCCCGCTTACCCTGAGCTTGTCGAAGGGCCGCTCTTCTCCTTGTTCCGCGCATATCGACTTATTGCTTCCCAATCGCCCCGGATCAGCGCCAGCTTTTTCTTTCGCGACCAGCCCTTGATCCGTCGCTCGGCCTCCAGCGCTTCAATCCGGGGGGTGAATTCCTGCGACCAGACCAATACCACCGGCAAGTGATCGCGAGTGAAGCCGGGAAAATTTCCTGCGTTATGTTGAGCCATCCGCTGCTCGAGATCATCGGTGTGCCCGGTGTAGAACGCGCCGCCATGGCAATGGAGCATGTAGGCCCAGAAGGTCATCGCTTGAGGCTAGGCTTAGGACGATCCTTCGACAAGCTCAGGACAAACGGAGAATGAAAGATCGGCCCCCCAAAAGCCGCTTACCCTGAGCTTGTCGAAGGGCCGTCCTTGTGTTTTCTAAACCAACCCAGCCCACGCCAACCCCGCATCCACCGCCGCCCGCGCCTCGGCGCTGCAGGCCACCAGCGGCAGCCGCACGTCCTCGGTCAACCAATCGTGCACCCGGCTCAGCGCGTACTTCAGCGGAGCCGGCGAGGCGTCGGTGAACAGCGCTTGGTGGAGTGGGAATAGACGCTCGTTGAGGTCGTGCGCGCGGGGCATGTCGCCCGCCAAACTCGCCGCTTGAAACTGCGCGCACAGGCCGGGCGCGACGTTGGCAGTGACCGAAATGCAGCCCACCCCGCCCCCGGCATTGTACTGCAGCGCCATATCGTCATTGCCGCAGATCTGCAGAAATCTTGCGCCAAGCCCAATCCGGTGCGCGGTCAGCCGGGTCATGTCGCCGGTGGCGTCTTTGATCCCGATAATCCGTTCCGGAAACCGCCGCGCTAATTCGATCACGGTGGCAGGTTGAATGTCGGTCACCGTCCGCCCCGGCACATTGTACAGCACCATCGGCAGATCGACCTGCTCAGCCAAGAAGCTGAAATGGGCGAGCAGTCCGGCCTGGCTGGGCCGATTGTAATAAGGCGCAACCATCAGCGCGGCCGCAGCCCCCAGTTCTTTGGCCACTGACATATGCCAGCGCGCGGTCTGGGTATCGTTGCTGCCGCATCCCGCCAGCACCGGGACCCGGCCCGCCGCGGTATCGACACACAGCCTGAACAGGCGGTGTTGCTCTTCGCTGGTGATTGCCGGAGCCTCACCGGTGGTGCCGCAGGGCACCAGCGCGCTTGATCCCTCGGCGATTTGCCATTCGACCAGCCGACAAAACGCCGCGTCATCGATCTCGCCACCGCGAAACGGGGTGATCAGAGCCGGTATCGAGCCGGAGAACATTGCCTTTGCCCTTTTGCTTGCCCCATAGGGCCTATTGTTCAGCCTGCCATAAGGAGCCTCGTCGCAGAATGTCCAGCATGGTTCGCACGACACTCCTTTCTGCTGTGGCCGTTTCGACGCTGGCATTGCTGGCCTGCACTCCCACCGTCGCTTGGGCGCAAGACGACACGATGATGGGCGAGGATGGCCGCCAGTGGGATCAGGCGCGCAGTGCCCTGCAGACCTTGCCAGCGGGCAATATGGTCCAGGCGGTGGCGCGCTGGAAGATGCTGTCGGCCACCCCCGGCTTTACCTTCACCGATTACGCCGGATTTCTGATGGCCTATCCCGGGCTGCCCGAAGAGACCAAAATACGCACTTATGCCGAGGGTGCCTTGGGCCGCGAGGCAGTCGATTCCGGGCAAGTTGCCGCCTACTTTGACCGCTTCCCGCCAGTAAGCAACGCCGGCCGCGCGGCCCAGGCGCTGGCATTGTACGCGCTTGGTCGACCGCAAGCGTCAGCAGCCGCGCGCGCGGCCTGGCGCGGCGGCGCGATGAGCGACGCGGCCGAGGCGATATTGTTGGCGCGGATCGGGCCGGCGCTAACGCTCGATGATCACGACACCCGGATGGATGCATTGCTATGGGCCGGGGCCACAGATCAAGCCGAACGGCAGCTGGCAAATACTTCGCCTGCCCGGCGCGCGACCTTTGCCGCGCGGCTGGCGATGGCCAAAGGTCAAGATCCGGCCGCTGTCGGGCTGATAGCTGGCGCCGAAGCGCAAGCCGATAGCGGCTATATATACAACCGTTCGCGCTATCTGCGCAGCAAGGGTCAGACTAGCTCGGCAGCCAGCCTGCTGGCCTTGCGCCCGCGTGCTGCTGCGCCGCCGCGCGAACCGCGCAAGTGGGTCGCCGAATTGCTGAGCGTGGCGCGCAGCAGCGATCCCGCATCGGTGGTGCGCATCGCGGCTGCCAGCGATGATGTGTTCGCGCCTGGCACCGATGTCAGCCGGCAGTCCTTTGCCATCCGTGACGATTACACCTCGCTGATGTGGCTGGGCGGGACCAAGGCGCTGCAAGCGCTGGGCGATGGCCGCCGCGCCGCGCCGCTGTTCTACCGCTATGGCACCGCCGCCCGCACCGGGCAGACCCGCTCGAAGGGGTTCTACTGGGCAGGCCGGGCATCGGCGCAGGCCGGCGACCGGACCGAAGCCGCGCGCTATTTCCAGCTCGCCGCGAAATATCCCGATCAGTTTTATGGCATGCTCGCCCTCGAACGACTCAGCCTGCCGCTGCCAGCCTTTTCCGGAGTGCCGACCGTGGTACCCTCTGCCAATCAGCGGGCCGATTTCAACGTTCGCCCGCTCACTCAGGCCGTGCGCGAAGTCGCGCGGGAAAGCGATTGGCCGACTGCAGTCCGCTTTTTCAAGGAAATCAGCGATCAGGCCGAGAGTGAGGCCGACCATGTGCTGGTTGCCGAGCTCGCGCGCGAGCTGGGCCGGCGCGATCTGGGGGTGATCCTGGGGCAATCTGCGCAAGGCGACGGGCTCGGTAATTTCGAGCGCATCGCCTTTCCGCTGATCCCGGTACCGCAGGGAACCGACTGGACAATGGCTCATGCGATCAGCCGCCAGGAAAGCCAGTTCGCTATGAACGCGGTCAGCCACGCCGGCGCGCGCGGGCTGATGCAGCTGATGCCCGGCACCGCCCGCGAACAGGCCGGCAAGCAAGGGCTGGCCTACGATGCGCAAGCGTTGACCACCGACGCCGGGTACAACCTGACGCTGGGCGGCGGCTTTTTCGGGCGGATGATGGATTACTTCGGCGGCAGCTATCCGCTGGCGGTCGCCGCCTATAATGCCGGGCCCGGCAATGTGAACAAATGGCTGCGCGCCAATGGCGACCCACGCACCGGCGCGGTCGATTGGACCGACTGGATCGAGAAAATCCCGCTGTCCGAGACCCGCAACTATGTTCAGCGCGTGCTTGAGAATGCGGTGGTGTATGAGGCGATGAACCCAGCGCGTGCCAGCTACAAGGGTACCAACCCGCTGAGCCATTTCCTGGGCAAGCGCTATCCCGGTTAAGTCTGGCCCGGATGCAGGCTGACGGTCCGCCGATCACGCCAGCCGGAATGGCTGCAATGCGCGCGCGCTACGATCACTTACTCGGCACCGAACGCCCGGCGATCGTCGAAGTGGTCAGCTGGGCTGCAGGAAATGGCGATCGCAGCGAGAACGGCGACTACATTTATGGCCGCAAGCGGATGCGCGAAATCGACCGCGAACTGGCGCACCTGGCCCGCCGCATGAAAGCCGCGCGCGTGCTGGACCCAGCCCAGCAACAAGACCGCAGCCGGGCGTGGTTCGGCGCGACCGTGACCATCGCCGATGAAGCGGATAACCAGCGTAAGCTCACGCTGGTTGGCGATGACGAGCAGGACGCCAGCGCTGGAAAAATTGGTTGGAGCGCCCCGCTGGCCCGGGCGCTGCGCGGCGCAGCACTGGGCGAGGTGCGCAAGGTCGCCCTGCCCGGCGGCGAGAAGGAGTGGGAAGTGATCAAGATCAGCTATCCTTGACTCCGCGACCCCGAGGTCTCCTTGCCCTACAACCGCGTCATCCCGGCGCAGGCCGGGACCCTGTCCAAACAAGTAAGGTCGCGCAGCGGCGTTTTCCTATTCGGTCTGGACCCCGGCCTGCGCCGGGGTGACGAGTCAGGAAGGGTGACGAGTCAGGAGGGGTGGTTTCGGCAGCTTAGCGCGTTTCTTTGCCCCTGCCACGCGACTGGACTGTGCGCCCCCTTCCCAAGCCATCGCATTGCTGCAAAAGGCGGTGCGATGCGTGTGCGGACCCTTGCCTTGGCGATCCTGGTTCTCGCCGCCAGCCCAGCTGCTGCGCGCGATGCGCTGGGTGTGTTTGGTGGGTGGGGCGCATTTCGCGATGCCCAGGTGCCGCGTTGCTACGCCATTGCCATGGCTGGGCCTTCGACCAAGACGCGCGAATTTCAACCTTATGCCGATGTTGCTTGGTGGCCGCGCGCCGGGGTGCGCGGGCAAGTCCACTTCCGGCTCTCGCGCAAGCTTCAGCCTGGCAGCACCATCACGCTATCGATCGGCGGCACCCGCCTGGCACTGACCGGCGGCGGAGCAGACGCTTGGGCCGGCGATAAGCGTGGCGACGCGGCGGTGATCGCCGCGATGCGGGTCGCGGGCACGATGACGATCAGCGCGCGCGATGCCAGCGGCCACGGGTTCTCCAATACCTGGGACCTAACCGGCGCGGCGACCGCAATCGATGCCGCCACGCTGGGCTGCGCCACCTTCCGCTAGAGTCGTGCTCCAGCCTACGCTGGCGTTTGCGGGGATTGATCGCTATATCGCGCGGCTTATGGCCGACACTGCACTTATGCCGATCCCGGGTCTGATCGATCCGGTGCCCACCCCGCGCGGCATCACCGCGCGCGCCGATGGCCGTGTCGATCTGATCGGCCTGCCCAAGTTACGCATCGCCGAATTGCTGGCTGATGCCGGGCTTGATGCCAAAGCCGCCAAGCTGCGCGCCAAGCAGGTGTTCCACTGGCTCTACCACCGCGGCGTGACCGATTTCTCCGCGATGACCGACATCGCCAAGGACATGCGGCCGTGGCTGGAGGCGCGCTTTGTGATCGGACGGCCCGAAGTGGTGCTGTCACAGCATTCGAACGACGGCACCCGTAAGTGGCTGCTCAAGACGGCTGACGATCATGAATACGAAATGGTCTTCATCCCTGATGAAAGCCGAGGCACGCTGTGTGTGTCGAGCCAGGTCGGGTGTACGCTGAATTGCCGGTTCTGCCATACCGGAACAATGCGGCTGGTGCGCAATCTGACCCCGGGCGAAATCGTTGGGCAGGTGATGCTGGCGCGCGACGCGCTGGGCGAATGGCCCAAAGGCAATATGGGCGGCTTTGGGGCCGGTCTGGATGAGGATGAAGACGAGGACGGCGGCGGTTACAGCGCGGACGGCAGGCTGCTGACCAATATCGTAATGATGGGCATGGGCGAACCGCTGTACAATTTTGACAACGTCCGCGATGCGCTGAAACTGGTCATGGATGGAGATGGCCTGGCGCTGTCAAAGCGGCGGATCACGCTGTCGACCAGCGGGGTGGTGCCGATGATGGCGCGCGCCGGGGCTGAAATCGGGGTCAACCTGGCGGTTTCGCTTCACGCCACCAACAATGATGTGCGTAACGAAATCGTCCCGATCAACCGTAAATATGGATTGGAGGAGCTGCTCCAAGCCTGTGCGGACTATCCTGGGCTGTCCAACGCGCGGCGCATCACGTTTGAATATGTCATGCTCAAGGACAAGAACGACAGCGATGCTGATGCGCGCGAACTGGTCCGGTTGATCAAGGCCTACAACCTTCCCGCCAAGGTCAACCTGATCCCGTTCAACCCGTGGCCTGGCGCGAACTATGAATGTTCGTCGCCCGCGCGGATCAAGCGCTTTTCGGACATCGTGTTCGGCGCCGGGATCAGCGCCCCGGTGCGCACCCCGCGCGGACGCGATATCGACGCCGCCTGCGGCCAGCTCAAGACCGCAGCGCACAAAATGAGCCGCGCCGAGCTGGACCGGCTGGCCGACGAAAAACAGGCCGCGCTGGGCTGAACCTGGGTGGCAACAACTGCCTGTTAGCATTTTGTCGTTAATTCCCGAAGGCGACAGGAGGCTTTCGGCTGATGAAACGTGAATTGATTGTGTTGTCGCTCACCGCCATTTCGCTTGTTGGCTGCTCGGGCGCAGCCAAAACCGCCGACGGTCAGTCAACTGCGAGCGGGGCAGCGGCGGGCCTGGCAAAGCCCAATCCATGGAGCAGCGACGGTGTGGGGCCCGCTCCAGCAGATGCTGCCGCTAAGCCTGCAGCCGCGCCGGTTGCTGCCAAAGTTACGGCCGCTCCTACCAATCCGTGGGCTAAAGACCCGCCGCCGGGATCGCAGCCCAGCACGGCGCCCATAGCCAAGAGCGACGCCAAGCCAAAATAGCCAACGCACTGTTCACTCCAACGTAAAATCATCGCCATTTATCGCGACGCAGGGTCATTCTGTCCTGCTTGATCACCGTTCGTCGCAGTGTTCATCTGCGGTTGTAATCGACACTGCTTACTGGCGGCACATCGTTTGCAATCGGACTCAGAAAGGAACCGGCGGCTATGAAAAAGACTGTCTTATCCGTGGTATTCGCCGCCACCGCACTCACCTCGGTTCCTGCGTTTGGTGATCCCCCGCCGTGGGCGCATGCGTATGGCCGCCGTCATCACGAACAGCAGCGCTATGATCAACAGCGCTATGACAATTACGATCGCAATTACGAACGCGACTATGATCGCAATTACGAACGCAATTATGAGCGCACCAGCAACGGCATTGCCTACTGGCAGGGTGACGATGGCCGCTATTATTGCCGGCGCGGCAACGGCACCACTGGCTTGCTGGTCGGCGCGGCGCTTGGTGCCCTGCTCGGCCGATCGGTTGACCGCAATGGCGACCGCTCAACCGGCACGGTCTTGGGTGCCGCCGCCGGTGCGCTGCTCGGCCGTGAAGTTGCCCGTGGCCAAACCCGCTGCAATTGACCCGCTGCAACTGATCGCTGCAACGCAGCTGTTGACCTCATGGGCCATCCTCCGCCAAGCCACGGGGGATGGCCCGACCCGCAATCCTGATTACTGGTGCCGCCAAAAGGATCGGCGCGGTGCTGGCCCAGCGCTTTGGCGCGGCCGGTTGGCACGTGGTAGTCCACGCGGGCCATTCCCCCGAGGAGGCTGAGGCGTTGGCGCAAACTCTGCCTTCTGCCGAAGTGGTGCAATGCGATCTGATAGATAGCAGGGCGGCAGTCGCAATGATTGCCGAACTCGCCGCGCGGCTGCCCGATTGGCGCATGCTGATCAACTGTGCCGCCGTGTTCCAACCCGATACCGCGCAGGCGATCGATTCGGCGATTTTTTCCGAAGCCATGATCGTCAATGCCGAGAGCCCGGCGCG
This sequence comes from Novosphingobium sp., assembly GCA_043731725.1. Taxonomy (GTDB): domain Bacteria; phylum Pseudomonadota; class Alphaproteobacteria; order Sphingomonadales; family Sphingomonadaceae; genus Novosphingobium. The sequence goes on along the minus strand of JAYTIS010000019.1, from coordinate 7,931 downwards.
GATGGCGCAGTCGTTCTTGGCTTCAGCCCGCAGTAGCGGTGGCCACCGAGTGGTCCATTTCCTCGATCAGAAGCTGGCCAATCCCAACCCCGATTTCTTCAGTTACACCATGGCCAAACACGCACTGGCGGCAACGGTCAAGATGCTGGCGATGGCGGCGCCCGATCCGGCAACGCGGATTTATGGCCTGGCGCCTGGTGCAATGCTCCCCAGCCATGACCAGCGCGACGAGGAGCATGAGCGCAGCGGCCGGATGAACCTGCTTAAGCGGCTGACTGGCCCAGAAGAACTGGCCGATGCCGCGCTGTTCTTGGCGCAAGGCTGGCTGGCGAGCGGCGAGACGCTCTATATCGATTCGGGCCAGCACCTGCTTGCCCAGCCGCGCGACGTGCTTTATCTCGCGCGGCAATAATGCCGCCCTGTTCATATCAATCATCCACCAAACCTTCAACCTAACAGGCTGCTGACCTTATGTGGCTTCTCGATAAGATGTTTCGCGCCATGATCCACGAAGGCCACTTGATGGTGCGCGATTATGACGGCAAACTTTACCACTACGGCGATCAATCGGCCGATCCGCTGGTTATCCGGTTTAACGACAAGGGCGCCGCGCTGCACGTGGCCAAGGATCCGCGGGTCGGCGCGGGCGAAGCCTATATGGACGGGCGGATGGAGATCGAGGCGCCGCATGACGTGCGCGACATGGTGCTGTTGGTCATGCGCAATGCCAATCGCGGCCACGGTTCGATCAAGGCCCCGAGCGCGTTGCGGCGCGCCTTCGATTGGGCGCTGGCCAAGGCCGACCAGATCAACCTGCGTCCCAAAGCCAGCAGCAATGTCGCGCATCACTATGACCTGTCGCGCCAGTTCTATGAGCTGTTTCTGGACGAGAACCGACTTTATACGATGGCCTATTTTAAGGACCCGGCCAATTCCTTAGAACGCGCACAACTTGATAAGCTGGCACTGATCGCGGCCAAGCTGCGGCTGGTGCCGGGGCAATGCGCGGAGATGCGGCTGCTCGATATTGGCTGCGGCTGGGGCGCGCTTGGACTGTACCTCAATCGGCATTACGGGATCGAGGTCCTGGGCGTGAGTCTGGCCCCCGATCAAGTCAAGTTCGCCAACGAGCGCGCGGCTGAGGCCGGGGTGGCAGATCAGGTTAAGTTCGCATTGATGGATTACCGCGACGTCGAAGGTCCGTTCGACCGGATCACCAGCGTCGGGATGATCGAACACATCGGCGCGCCACATTTCCGCGAATATTTCGCCAAGACCAAGCAGTTGCTGAGCGATGACGGAATCATGCTCACCCATACTATCGGGCGGGTAGATGGACCCGGCACAACCGACAAATGGACCCGCAAATACGTCTTCCCTGGCGGCTATATCCCCGCGCTCAGCGAACTGGTGCGCGCGATGGAGCAGACGCGCTGGGAAGTGGGCGACGTCGAGGTGCTGCGTTATCACTATGCCGAGACGATTGCCGAATGGTACCGCCGCGCTTCGATGCACGAGGCCGAGATTACCGCGCTGTATGACGCGCGGCTATTCCGCATGTGGCAGTTTTACCTGGCCGGTGCCGAACAAAGTTTTCGCGAGGGTGAAAACGTCAATTTCCACATCCAGTCGGTCAAACAGCGCAGCGCTTTGCCGATGACCCGCGAATATATCAGCATCGAGGCCGCGCGATTGTCTGCGCTGGACGAAGCGCCGGAATGGCATCTGGAGAAGCAGGCGGCGAAATAGCGGCGCCGGGGCCATATCGGCGCCGCTGTTGCTACCCCTCGTTCAGCTTCCGCTGCCGTCGTCGCCAGTGTTGCCGAAGCTCCATTCGGCGACATCGGGCAATGGATCATCGGTTTCTGGGTGATGGACCAGACCCACGGCGTCGCCCACAGCCGGACTCGCCCCTACCGCCAACCAAGGATCGTGCTGGGTCCCACGGATGTTAAACTCGTCTCCGCGGTTGATCACCGAGCCTAGCGGTCCCGAAGCCTTGCGCAGGTAAAACACCGAGTACGGGGACGGGTCGGGGAAATTGCCGATCACAACATGACTGGCATCGCCGCCGTGATCCGAGCCTTGATATGCCTGGAGGAAGCGGTTCGGCCCGCTATCGCCAGCCCGGGCGAGACGGATATAGGTGCCAGAACGCAGGCAATCGCCCAAAGCCGGGCTCGGGCCGCCGCCGTAAATGCTGACGATGAGCTCGACTTGCTTGTTTGAGCGGTCGGTCAATCTGAGCACACTGCTCGTCGTATCCCAGTTGAGTGCGGTGTTGGCCAGGCTGACCGCGACCTTGTCGCCGACCCGCACCACCTTGCCGCCAACGCAGTCGCCAGCTGGCGGAGCCGCCGTGGCCTTGTCGCTGTGGCTGCCATAGCCAGCGACCAGCCCCAAAGTAAGCAACGGCAGCGTTGCCATCATCATAGTTCTGTTCATGGTATCCTCCAAGTTAGTGGAGGCTTCCATGTAGAGCGGACTAGTTTCGCGCGGCGTGATTGCGATCACGCGGCTGACGGCTTGTCAGATTGGATAACGCGCGTTCATTCCCGTCCAGTTCAATTGGATCAACCGTTCAAGCACCGACAAGTCCACATCGCTCAGGTTCTTGATATAGATACAGCCCTTGCTGCTGGTGTGCTTGCCCAGCTGCGCAAACAGCGCAGTGGCCTCCGCGCTTTCGGCCAGTCCCCCCATCGCGTACAAAGTCATCGCCGCCTTGCGCGGTGAAAAGCCAACGCGGCACATCGTGCCTTCGCGGCCGCTGTCGTATTTGTAGTCGTAACTGCCATAGCCGACGATGCTGTGGCCCCACATCTTCGGCTTCAACCCGGTGACCCGTTGAAAGAGCGCGTCAGTCTGCCGGGCTTCCTCGGCGCGCGCCTGATCTGGCAGCCCAGCTAGAAACCCCGCAACGCTCACTGCGGTTGGTGTGGTTTTCAGCTCAGCCTTGGCCATAACTCTGCTCCCAATTCAGCGGGCGACCACGAATGCAATGCGCTTTCCTACACCGGCGGCACTGTGGCACAAACTCTGCCCGTTCACTTTGCCGAGGCCAATCATGTTAAAAGTAGCCGCCCGTACGCGCTCGCTTTCGCAGCTTACCCGAGCCTTGCGAGACGGCCGGATTGCGACCTGGCCGGCGCTGGTGCGTGCGCGCTCAGGCCATCATCGTCGCCGCGCCAGGAGCGGATTTTTTCTGCGTTCAGGACCCTGTGAACTTTGTGAAGTTCCGCGCCGCTTGCGGGCTCGTTTCACTGAGACCCTGCCCTTGCCCCAGCGGCCTGCATGGCTTAGGGGCGCGCTCGAAACCCAGCCATAAGCGACGGAATTCCAGCCATGTCGGATATCAACAAAGTCGTCCTTTCCTATTCAGGCGGTCTTGATACGACCGTGATTCTGAAATGGCTGCAAGAGACGTACAAGTGCGAGGTGGTGACCTTTACCGCCGATCTTGGTCAAGGCGAGGAACTGGAACCGGCGCGGGCCAAGGCCAAGCTGATGGGCCTGCCTGATTCGAGCATTTATATCGATGACCTGCGCGAGGAATTCGTGCGCGACTTCATCTTCCCGATGATGCGCGCCAATGCCCGCTATGAGGGCGATTATCTGCTTGGCACCTCGATTGCCCGGCCGCTGATTACCAAGCGGCTGATCGAAATAGCGCACGAAACAGGCGCTGATGCGATTGCGCACGGCGCGACCGGCAAGGGCAATGATCAGGTGCGGTTCGAGCTGTCGGCCTATGCTCTCGACCCCAATATCAAGGTCATCGCCCCGTGGCGCGAATGGGAGCTGACCAGCCGCACCGCACTGATCGCCTGGGCCGAAGCCCGGCAGATCCCGGTGGCCAAGGACAAGCGCGGTGAGAGCCCTTTTTCGACCGATGCCAATCTGCTGCATACCTCGTCCGAAGGCAAAGTGCTCGAAGACCCGTGGATGGAAGTGCCTGACTATGTCTATTCGCGCACCGATAACCCCGAAGATGCGCCCGAGACGCCCGAATATATTACGATTGATTTCGAGCGCGGAGACGGGGTGGCTTTGAACGGCGCAGCGATGAGCCCGGCCACCTTGCTCACCGAACTGAACACTTTGGGCAAGAAGCATGGGATCGGGCGGCTCGATCTGGTCGAGAACCGGTTTGTGGGCATGAAAAGCCGCGGAATGTATGAGACGCCGGGCGGCGAGATCTATGCCCGCGCGCACCGGGGGATTGAGCAGATCACGCTTGATCGCGGTGCGGCGCACCTCAAAGACGAACTGATGCCCAAATATGCCGAGCTGATCTACAACGGCTTTTGGTTCGCGCCCGAACGCGAGATGCTGCAGGCGGCGATCGATTTGAGCCAGGTGAAAGTCGGCGGCACGGTGCGGCTCAAGCTTTATAAGGGCGTGGCCAGCGTGGTTGGCCGCAAGTCACCCAACAGCCTCTATTCGGAACGCCATGTGACGTTTGAGGATGACGCCGGGGCCTACGATCAGAAAGACGCGGCCGGGTTCATCAAGTTGAACGCGCTGCGGTTGCGATTATTGGCGCAGCGCGATCGGTGAATTTTGGGGGGCCGTGCGGCGAATCGAATCAGGTCATCAGCGCAGAATCGGAACCCCTGACGGTCATCCCCAGACTTGTCCACCGAGTTTTGTCGCATTTGTCGAACAGTCCACAATTTAGTGCTTGCGCGACTCACTTGAGGAGCGCAGCTTTGGTTTGTCGAGACGGTGACAGCGCACTTGAAGATGAAGCAGGAAACTGCTGAAACGGATAGGGAAAACGTAAGTTTCGATCTGGCAGCGATGCCCGCAGCAGTGTTGGAAAACACGCCTCAGGATGACCTCGGTCTGAATCTGGCGAACCGCAGATGCAGCGAAAGGTTCGCAGTCAGTCGATCGCTTTGACCGCGGTCGGGAAGGAAGCAGGAGAAGCGGAGCTTCGGCGAAGTGGAACCAGCCGACGGAACGATAAAGCATCAAAGTGGTCACGGAACCGCCAGGTGGAAGGAGCGGATCGCAAGATCCAACCCGACCGCCTGACGGGACCGACACCGGTATAGTAATCAGGTGATGAAAGCCGGCTCTCACGAGCCACCGGACACGCCAAGGCAGGCCCCGCAAAATCCGCAAGGACGATGCAAAGCCAGCGGAAGCAAACCCGGGACAGGCGATCGCCCAAAATCATTCGAAAGCAATGCAGGTGGGAGTGGGGCTGGCAGCGATGTTGGCCCCATTTGCTTTTGGGCCGATGCCGCCATACCGCTAACCAATGTCCCGCCTGATCCTGTTCAACAAGCCGTACGGCGTGATCTGCCAGTTCTCCGATCCGGGCGGCGCGGCGCCGCGCCCAACGCTCGCACAATACATCAAGGTCCCGGATGTTTACCCGGCGGGGCGGCTAGACACTGATAGCGAAGGGCTGCTGCTGCTGACCGATGACGGCCAGCTGCAGGCGCGGATCGCCGATCCGAAGTTCAAACTTGCGAAGACCTATCTGGTCCAGGTCGAAGGCGAGCCGGACGAAGCCGCGCTGGACGCGCTTCGCCGAGGCGTTCAGCTGAAGGACGGAAGGACCCGGCCGGCGGAAGCCGAATGCGTGCCCAGCCCCGACTTATGGCCGCGCGACCCGCCGATTCGGGTGCGCCAGACCATTCCCGACAGCTGGATCAAGCTGACCTTGCGCGAAGGCAAGAACCGCCAGGTCCGGCGAATGACCGCGGCGGTGGGTCATCCGACTTTGCGGCTGGTGCGCTGGCAAATCGGAGAGTGGTCGCTGGATGGAGTGAAACCGGGCGATTGGCGCGAGCTTGTTGTCTGACCACTACCCTACTCAAGCGTCATCCGGGCGCAGGCCGGGACCCAGACCAAAGAAAAGACGCCGCTCCGCGACTTATTGGTTGGGACTGGGTCCCGGCCTGCGCCGGAATGACGAAATCGAAAGGCCGGGATGACGAAAGCGAAATGCCGAGGTAACGCGCGTAGCTTGCGATATCCCAGCCTGTTCACCGCACAAACAAGCTGGCCAGTTCCACATGTGTGGACCAGCGGAATTGCCCGACCGGGCGTAACTCCTTCAAGCGATAGCCAGCATCAACCAGCGTCCTGGCATCCCGCGCCCAACTTGACGGGTTGCAACTGATATAGACCACCTGTGCCACCATGCTGGCGGCGATGCGTTCGATCTGGTCGCGCGCGCCGGCCCGCGGCGGATCGAGCACCACCGCATCGAAGCGGTCGAGCTCCTCGGGCAGCAGCGGGTTGCGGAACAGGTCGCGGTGCAGCGTGTGGATCGGCAGCTGCGCGCGTCCGGCGGCAGTTTTGCAGGCGAGATGCGGATCGCGCGCGGCCTCAACAGCGAGCACTTTGCTACCCTGTCCGGCCAGCGCAAACGTAAAGGTACCCAGCCCCGAAAACAGGTCAGCCACACTGCCCGCACCGCCCAGCCATTCGCACACTGCCGCCGTCAGCGCCTGCTCGCCGTCAAGCGTGGCTTGCAGGAAGCTCCCTGGCGGAAATGGCACCGACACCCCGGCCAGCAACACCGTGACGGGCTGCGGTTCCCACAACGCCTCCGGCCCGTAACCCTGATCGAGCGACAACCGGGCCAGACGATGCGTCCGCGCAAAATCGAGCAGGGCTTCGGTGGCTGGCAAGCTTTCGACGACCACGCCTTTGATCGCCAGATCGACGCCTTGTTCTGACAGCGCCAGATCGATGTCGGCGGCAAGTTTGGCATGGCTATGCTTGCCTTTGCCCTGCTGCTTGCCCGTGCCGATCGCGATCAGCAGCTTGCGCAGCGGCGTGAGCAAGGCGACGAATTCGGGCAGCATGACCGGGCATTCGGATAGTTCGACCAACCGGTGCGACTTGGCCTCGCGGTAGCCGATGACCACCCGGCCTTGCGAGCTTTCGGCGCGCAGTGAGGCGCGGCGGCGCGATCCGGGGGGCGACAAGTGCGGCGGCGCGATGCTCTCTGCCCCCAATTCCTGCGCAGCCGAGGCATTGGCGACCCGCGCCGAGACGAACTCGGCCAGGGTCTGCTCATCGAGCTGCTGCAACTGGCACCCGCCGCAACGTCCGAAGTGGCGGCACGGCGGCGTGGCATGATGAGGTCCCGGCGCAAGGCTGCCGTCAGCCAGCAGTAAATCGCCCGGAGCCGCGCCCCAGGCAAAGCGGCCCGAGGCGGTAATGCCGTCACCTTTGGCGGCGATGCGGATGATCTCTTCGGCGGGCTCGGTCACAGGCAGGCCGCGTAGGCGCTTCGCACCTGCGCGGCAAGCTGCCCGGCGGTAAACGGCGTTGCGCATTGCCGCGCTGCTTCGCCGTGCAGCCAGACGCCTTCGCAGGCGGCGGTGAAGGCATCGGCGCCACTCGCCAATCGGCTGGCGATTACTCCGGCTAATACGTCACCGGTGCCTGCCGTTGAGAGCCAGCTTGATGCGCGTTCGCTCAGCACCGCGCAACCATCGGGGCCTGCAACCACGGTGTCGGCACCCTTGGCTACGACAATCATGTTCGCTGCCTCGGCGAGGTGCCGCGCACGATCGACTTTGCTGCCTTTCCCGTTGAGGCCGAATGCTTGCTCAAGGGCAATTAGCTCGCCGCCGTGCGGGGTGACAATCAGCGGGGCGCTCCGCTCTGCCAAGAGTGGCTGGGTGAGCAGCAGCAGGGCGTCGGCATCGAGCACCGAGGGGGCTTGCCGTGCCAGCACCTGCGCCACCGCCTCCCGCGCCGCCGCATCGCGGCCGAGGCCGGGGCCGAGCAGCAGTGCATTGATGCGTTTGTCGGCGAGCGCTTCGCGGAGGGGCCTTGCGTCGTGGACGAGATCAGGCGGCAGCGCATGGCCTTCGGTAAGCTCAGGCTGAGCGGGGGTGGGATTTGGTTGACGCGCAAGATCCGCTCGCCCGGAGCCTGTCGAAGTGCACGCACCG
>JAYTIS010000018.1:0-3822 GCA_043731725.1 Novosphingobium sp. | reverse complement strand
CGAAAGCTTAGGCATTTACGTCCGCGTAGTGGCTCGGCGGCTGGATCACCTCCATCCGCTCAGCCAGCAGCGGCCGGAAGCTCGGGCGGCTCTTAAATACTGCGTACCAACCGGCCGCTTGTTCGTGCCCATTCCAGTCGAGCCCACCAAGGTAATCGGCGACCGAAATCTGCGCGGCGGCGGCCAGATCGGCCAGGCTCATCGTCGCGCCGGCCAGCCACGGACGATGATCGATCAGGTGGTCGATATAATACAGATGCTCGTGCGCCAATTTCATCGCCTCGCGCAGCACCTTCGAATCGGGTGACTGCCGGTAAACCAGCCGTTTCTTCATCCGCTCGTGCAGTAAAGGGGCGGTGACATCGCCGAAGAAATTTTCATCGAACAGCGCCACCAGCCGCCGGATCTCGGCCCGGCCCGCAGCGGTGCCGTTGATCATCGGCAACTTATCGACTGTCTCTTCGAAATATTCGCAGATAGCCCGGCTATCCAGTAGCGTCAGCGCCTTGGCGGGATCGTGCAGCACAGGAGTTCGCCCAGCCGGGTTGAGCGCGTAGAATTCGTCGCGCCCCTCCCACGGGTTCTCGCGCCACAATTCGTAAGGCACACCCTTTTCGCTCAGCAGCAGGCGGACCTTGCGGCTGAACGGGCACAACGGAAATTGGTAAAGTTGCCACATGATTGGCTGCCATGCCCGGTGGCGAGTCTGGCTTCAAGGGAGCAGCGGCATGTATGCTGCGCTTTTCAGGTGGAAAACCTAACGCGCGATCCGCGTGGCTCGCCCCAGCGCCGCGCCGAGCCGGGCCAAGCGCCGCTCAATTGCGCCGTCGATCAGCGCGCTGACAGACGGAGGCGGGGCCAGCACCAGCGCGCCATCATCAGCCAACTGCAATGGCACCTGGCGCAAGGCCACGGGAGCACCACCGCTCAGCCGCTGCGCCAGCCGCAGCCCGTAGCCCCAAGCCACAGCTCGGTCGAGCCGATCCGCCGGGGCCAGCCGCGTCAGGATGCCCGGCGGCGCATCGGGCGGGCCGCCCAATCCGACATGCAGCGCCATCGCCATCACCGCACGATCGGCTGCGCTGACCCCGATCCAGTTGCCGTGCAGTGCCAAATCCTCACCCGCCACCGCCCGGAATTCGGGATCGGAGGCCCAGCTAGTACCGATGATCAAGCAGGCGGCATGACGCAATCGACGCTCTTCAGGGGGATCGGCAGTAAAGACCAGGTCCGTCCACGCCAGCAGCGCTTCGGCATGACCGGCAACAGCCTGCTGTCCAGCGAGCGCATGGCGCACCCCTTCGATCAGCGGATCGAGCAATCGCGTGGGCTTATCGAGCCCCTGGAACAATAAACCCTCGCGCAGGCCATGCGCCGAAATAATCACCTCGGACGGTCCCGTGACGGCGACCAGCGCGGCGAGCAGCGCGGCGGCATCGTCAAGTTGCAGCGCGCGCGCCGCCTTGACCCCGCGCACCGCCGCTAGTTCGGCGCTGCCCAACGCCCGCACCTGCACCTTAAGTTCGCTCGCGTCCTCGGCCGAAAAGCTGTAATCGGCCAGCACCGGCAGCGGAAACTGGCGGATCTGCATATGCACGCGCGCCAGCGCACGCCACGCTCCGCCAACCAGATAGAGCGGCTGACCCGCCACTTCGCTCAGCCAGCTATGAGGCGCGATCATGCTGCGCAGAGTCTTGCGCAATTGGCCGCGTCCGCCGGCGCGCACCGCTGCCACTCGCATCGCGCCCAGCAGCAGCGAAGCTTTCTGGTGCACTTCGCCGTCCGCCACCCGGACCAGTTCAAGGCTGCCCCCGCCCATATCCGCGACCAGTCCGCGCGCTTGCGGATGCGCGGAGATTACCCCCAATCCGGCGGCTTCGGCTTCGTCATCGCCGCTGAGCAATTCGGCTGGCAGACCCAGCGCACGCACCGCTTGGAGAAATTGCGGCCCGTCGCTCGCCTCGCGCACCGCTGCGGTTGCCACCACTCGCACCCGGATCGGCTGCATCAGCTTGAGCAGCGCGGCAAACCGCGCCAGTCCAATGAGCGCGCCCTTGACGCTATCAGGATCGAGCCGCCCGTGTGCAACCACGCCGCGCCCCAGCCCGGCCAGTAGTTTTTCGTTGAACAGCACCGAAGGTGCGCGAAGCGGCCCGCCGAACACCACCAGCCGGATCGAGTTAGAGCCAATATCGACGATGGCTTGCCGCTGGTCGGTGGTCATGGCCCAGCGTTTAGGCGCTGCGCCGTGGCCATGCCAGCGCCAAGATCAAGCGCCGCTGCGCAAAGTCAGCGCGGAACTGGCGTAAACTTGGGTGCCACTTGCGCGAACTGCGGCAGGCATTGCGCATATTCGCGGTCGAGCGCCACAGCAGGATCTGCCGCCTTGGCCAAACTGGCCTCCAACACAGCGAACCGGCCCATGTAATAAGCCTCAATCGTCTCAATCGTGACCGCCTTCTCATCAAGCGCGCGGGCACCAGTGACCACAAAGAATTCGCGTCCCGGCCCAGCCATTGCCGGAAACCGCTCGGACCGCGGCACCTTTTGGCTTTGCTCGCGGGCTACTTTCCCGAACACCAGTGCACAGTGCACTTGGGCCTCGAGCGCTGGCAGCTTGGGCGCAGCAGCGCTAGACCAAGCAGGCATAGCGCTGAGCGCAGCGGCGAGCAGGATTGCAGCAGGTTTGATCATGGTGCTGGTTTAGCGCCGCCGAGATTAATCGCAACTGTCAGCAGCGATTGACCGCGCGCGCCACCGGCTTATGAGTGGCCCATCACAACTCAAATCAACCGGAGAGAACGGATGTACAGCCACAATATGGTGGGGACCAATGATGTCGCCAAATCGAAGAAATTTTACGACGCTGTGTTCACGGCGATCGGCGGCAAAGAAGGCACGCTGGACGACAAAGGCCGGCTGATTTACCTGAACAAAGGCGGAGCGTTTTTGGTCACACCACCGATCAACGGCCAGCCCGCGACTCACGCCAATGGTGGCACGATCGGCTTTGCGATGGATAATCCAGCGCAGGCTGATGCTTGGCATGCTGCCGGTCTGGCTGCTGGCGGAACCGCAATCGAAGATGCCCCTGGCGTTCGCGAAGGCGGCATGGGCAAGCTCTACCTCGCTTATCTGCGCGATCCCGATGGCAACAAGCTGTGTGCGCTGCACCGCATGTAAATAGCTGACCTGACGCTCGAAAGGCACCCGCGCGACCGATATCGGCGCGTGGGTGCCTGAAGCGCCCGTGCCGGACATGTCCTTTGGGCAAAACAGGCTTATCGCGAAAGCAGGAACACCGCGTGTTCGGCGCGCCATGCGGCGGCGGCCGGTCCGATCCGCCGGTCGCCTGAGAGGAACCATTCCCCCTCCACTTGGTAACCCTGCTGCGCCACCAGCGCGCGGAAATCTCGCACCGTCACGTGGTGGATGTTGGGGGTCTCGTACCAGGCCACGGGCAGCAACCGGGTCACCGGCATGCGCCCGCCCCACAGCAGGCTGGCGCGCACGCCCCAGTGAGCAAAGTTGGGAAAACTGACAAAGGCCTTGCGCCCAACCCGCAGCAGTTCGCCCAGCACCAGATCGGGGCGCTTGGTGGTCTGCAAGGTCTGGCTGAGGATCGCGAAATCGAAGCTCGCGTCGGGATAATAGGCCAGGTCAAGATCGGCATCACCTTGAATCACCGATAGCCCGCGCGCGACACATTCGGCGACGTTGTGCTGATCGAGTTCCAGCCCGCGCGCATCAACTTGTCGCTGATCGCGCAGTTCCGTCATCAGCGCGCCATCGCCGCAGCCGACATCCAGCACCCGCGCTGCC
>JAYTIS010000017.1:0-18653 GCA_043731725.1 Novosphingobium sp. | reverse complement strand
ATCCTGAAGCCGCGATCGCCATGCTCAACTGGTACCGCGCCAGCCCGATGGAGGTTTTGCCAATCGATGCGGCTTATGCACTGCCTGCAGGCTGGGAGCCCTACCCGCTGCCCAAGCAAACGATCCCGACGCTGGTGATCTGGGCGATGGATGATTTCGCACTGCCGCCAGCCAATTTGGAGGGGATGGACGAACTAATCGAGGATCTGACGATCGTGCAGGTGCCCGGTGTGGGCCATTTTGTGCAGTGGGAAGCGCCGCAAGCGTTCAACGCCGCGCTCGATACATTCCTCGCCCGGACCGGCGATGGCGACTGAGCCGCGCCGCCACCCGGGCGGGATCGGCGGCGCGATTGCGGCGGCCGAAGCCAAGGCGCGCCGATCGATGTTGCGCAACCACGGCGGCGGCCATGCCCCGGTCAGCAATCTGGAGCTGTTTTTCGATCTCATCTTCGTGTTCGCAGTGACCCAGCTTTCGCATTTTTTGCTGAACGATCTGAGTTTTGCTGGAGCGTATAGGACAGCGATGTTGTTTGCCGCGGTTTGGTGGGCGTGGATGTTCACCACCTGGGCAACCAACTGGGTGGATCCCGACCGGGCGCCCAATCGCCTAATGCTGGGCAGCGTCATGCTCGCCACCCTGATCATGTCTTCGGCCATTCCCGCTGCGTTGGGTGCCAGTGGAATGGCCTTCGCAATTAGCTATGTTACTGTCCAAGTGGGCCGCACGGTCTATGTCAGTCGGATCATGGCGGCGGAAAATGCAGCCGGTAGCCGCAATTTGATGCGGGTAACAGTTTGGTTCATGGCGACCGCGCCGCTGTGGCTGTGGGGGGCGACCCAGCCAGAAGTGAACTTGCGGGTCGGGCTGTGGAGCGCGGCACTCGCCATTGAATATTGCGGGCCCTTCGCCCGGTTCGCAGTGCCCGGATTGGGCCGATCCCAAGTTGAGGATTGGGACATTTCGGGTAGCCACATGGCCGAACGCTGCGGACTGTTCATCATCATCGCGCTGGGCGAAGGTCTGGTCATAATTGGCGCGACCTATGCTGCCGCCAAAGGCCAGCCAGGACTCAACCTGGCGCTGCTCAATGCCTTCCTCGGTGCATTTGCGATGTGGTGGCTCTATTTCGATATCGGCGCGCGGCGCGGGGCACGGCATATCGAACAGCATCCCCTCCCCGGCCTGATTGCGCGGCAAGCCTTTACTTATTGGCACATTCCAATTGTTGCGGGGATCATCGTGCTGGCCGTCGCCGACGAATTACTGCTCGCGCATCCGCTGGCTCCGGTAGATGTGACATTCGTGGCTGTGGATTTTGCCGGCACAGCGCTGTTCATTACCGGTCTCGCCGCTTTTAAGCGAATTTCTAGCGGCAAGCCGTGGTATCCTGCATCGCATACTTATGGGCTCGCTTTGGCCGCTTTGATTGCTGGGTTGGGCGCTGTGCTGCATCCGTCCGGGCTGGCCTTGATTGCCGCGACCACCGCCTTGTTCATCCTGATCGCGGGATGGGAATGGGGCAGCTTTCACGGCGGCTGGCTTGAACCGATGGAGCGGCGCGGCTGGTGGTTGGGCAAAATGCTGCGCGCGCGGATCGAACAGCGCCGCGCCGCGCGTCTGGCACACGAGGTAGCTGAGCGGGTTTAAACCAACCACTCGATCGTGGCACCGTGCGGATGCGCGCGCGCCAGCAAGTGCGGTTCGCCGCCGCCGGGCCAATGCCGGACCACCAATTCGTGCAGGTGCAGAACCCGGTTGGCCTCGAGCGAAATCCATGCCAACGGCCGCTCGGTGGTGGCGTTTGCACCGGCAGCCTCCATCGCCACCGTCACCCGAGCCTGTTGGTCGGCGGGCACATATTGCCACACGATCGAATGCATCAGCACCCGCGTGGTCCCGGCTGTCTGCGGCCGTGCCAGTTCGGCCTCGACAAAATCGGCGGCGTTCATCTGCACCAAATCAGGCGGAGCCTTCTTGGCCTCAGCCACCGCCGCCGCCATGCGCTCGAACCGCACGGTATGTTCGGGCCAGATATAGGCGCTGAGTCGCAGCGCCTGCTCCGGTTCGGTCAAGTCAACCGGCGCAACATCGCAGCCTCTGGTCGCGGCGATCTCGATCGCGTGATCGGGTGGCGCACTGCCCTGCCAGACGGGCACAAAACGCATCGCGCCCGGCTCGGGACCAACCTCAACCCCGGCTAGGTCATAATGATAGCGCGCCAGCATCAAATTGATCCCCGCGCTCGAGCCGATTTCCAGACACTGAAAGCGCGGTGGCAATCCCTGCTCAGCCAGCCACAGCATCGCGGCGATGAAATTGGACGAGCGCCCGGCCTCGTTGGTCTGCGGCGGGCCATCGAGCCACGGCAGCAGTTCGGCTTCATGGTCGTGTAACGCGGTGGCCAGGATCGCCGCGCCGTCGACCCCGGCTTGATTGTTGTAGATTGCTTTGAGCTGCGGGGCTGCCCCGCTCAACTGCAACGCGTGGATCCCCCCGGCGATCCGCAGCGGCAGCGCATCGGCCAGCGGAGCGCCGGACCAGTCGCGAATTCGCGCGAGCACCGCCCCGCCCTCGCCCCGCTCAATCAAATCGCGCAATGCCGCCACCACCCGCGCGGTGACATTGGCACCTGACGCGGTGCAATAAGCCACTTGGTTGTCAAAGGCGGCGACAATTATGCCCGGTCCGCTCGCTTGAATGTCGATAAACTGATAGTCTTTTGTCATCCCGCCCGCTCCTGCCATGCCTTTTGTGCATCTGCGAACGAGCTGCTCCACTTTGCTGCACCGCACAAGGAAAATTCGCAAGGGTTTGCCGCTGTTCTTGCCCTTTGCCGCCGTGCCGCCTAAACGCGCGCCAATCATGCTCAAGCCGCTCATCTTCGCCGTGCCCAAGGGCCGCATCCTTGACGAGGCGCTGCCGCTGATGGCGCGTGCCGGTGTGGTGCCTGAAGCAGCGTTTCATGACAAGGCCAACCGCTCGCTGTCGTTCGCGTGCGAAAATAGCGACATGCGGATTATCCGCGTCCGCGCGTTCGACGTGGCGACCTTCGTGGCGCATGGCGCGGCCTCCGCCGGGATTGTCGGCTCGGACGTGGTCGAAGAATTTGCCTACGCAGATCTCTACGCGCCGGTTGATCTGGCTATCGGGCATTGTCGGCTATCGCTCGCCCAACCGGTTGGACAGGCCCGCGAAACGGCACATTCAAGCCATCTGCGCGTCGCCAGCAAATACCCAAACCTGACCCGGCGCCACTTTGAAAGCCAAGGCGTGCAAGCCGAAGTGGTCAAACTTAACGGAGCGATGGAGCTTGCGCCCGGGCTGGGCCTTGCCAGCCAGATCGTTGATCTGGTTTCATCGGGCCAGACGCTCAAGGACAACGGACTGGTCGAAACCGGCACAATCCTGCAAGTGTCAGCACGGCTGATTGTCAACCGCGCTGCGCTCAAAACCGACGAGCGCGTGGCCGCGCTGGTCGAGCGGTTTCGCGCATTGGTAGCACAGGACCAAGCCGCCTGATGCTGCGCCTCTCAACCCGTGATCCCGGCTTCGCGCAAGTTTTCGCGCGGCTGGTGGCCAACCGACGAGAGAGCGACGCCAGCGTTGCGCGCGATGTCTTGATCATTCTTGAGGACGTGCGGCGGCGCGGCGATGCGGCGCTGGTGGAGCTCACTGCGCGACATGATCAACACGCGCTGGATGGGGAAGCTGGCTGGTCGATTGGCGCAGCAGAATGCCGCGAGGCTTACGACGCACTATTGCCCGATCTACGCGCTGCGCTCGAACTGGCCGCTCAGCGGATCAAGGCGTTTCACGAAGCGCAGCTCCCCAAAAACCGCGATTACACCGACGACGTGGGGGTTAGGCTCGGCTCGCGTTGGCGCGCAGTCGATGCCGCCGGACTTTATGTCCCAGGCGGGCGCGCGGCCTATCCTTCTTCGCTGCTGATGAATGCCATCCCCGCCAAGGTCGCCGGGGTTGAGCGGCTGGTGGTGGTGACACCCACTCCAAAAGGCATGATCAATCCGTTGGTGCTCGCCGCTGCGCATTTGGCCGGGGTGGACGAACTGTGGCGCGTGGGCGGCGCGCAGGCCGTGGCGGCGCTCGCTTATGGGACCGAGCGGATCAAGCCGGTCGATGTGATCACCGGCCCGGGCAATGCCTGGGTGGCCGAGGCCAAGCGCCAGCTTTACGGGGTGGTCGGTATCGATATGGTCGCCGGGCCCAGCGAAATCCTCCTGATCGCCGATGGCCAGACCGATCCGGAATGGGCCGCCGCCGATCTGCTCAGCCAGGCCGAACACGACCCCGCAGCGCAATCGATCCTGATCACCGACGATTCATTGTTCGCCGACATGGTGGCTGACCGGATCGGGGTCGAACTGGCCATGCTGCCGACCGCGCGGATCGCGAGCGAAAGCTGGAACACCCACGGAGTAATCATCGAAGTCGCCAGCTTAGACGAGGCTCCGGCGCTCGCTAATGCGCTGGCTGCCGAACACGTCCAGCTCTCGGTCGAAGCTCCGGAAAAGCTGTTCAAAGCGATCCGCCACGCCGGTTCGGTGTTTCTCGGACGGATGACGCCCGAGGCGGTGGGTGATTACGTCGCCGGACCCAACCACGTGCTGCCCACCGGGCGGCGCGCGCGTTTTTCTTCAGGACTTTCAGTGCTCGACTTCATGAAACGAACGAGCTTTATCCAGCTTGACGAGGCCGCGCTGCAAGCCATTGGCCCGGCCGCAATCCAGCTCGCCGAGGCCGAGGGACTGCCGGCGCATGCGCGCTCGATCGAACTGCGACTCGGCATATGAAAGCCCGTTCGAAAGCGCGCTCAGCGGCGCGGCTGGCGGCCGTCCAGGCGCTTTATCAGCTCGACATGGAAGCGCCGAGCATGGCCAGGCTGCTCGATGAATTCCACCGCCACCGACTTGGCGCCGAGATTGAGGGTGATCAATACGCCGATGCTGAAACCGCGTTCTTTGACGATGTGGTCCAAGGCGTTGCGGCGCGCAAGGTCGAGATCGATGCCCTGCTTGCCGCCAAGCTGGCCACCGGGTGGACACTCGAACGGCTCGACAAGACCTTGCTGCAAGTGCTGCGCGCCGGAGCCTACGAACTGCTCGCTCGCACCGATGTCCCGACCGCCAGCATCATCACCGAATACGTTGATGTCGCCCACGCCTTTTTCGAATCGCGCGAAGCCAAATTCGTCAACGGTCTGCTGGACGCGGTGGCGAAGGTGGTGCGCAGCTGAGCACCGAAAGTGCCTTCATCGCGGCCTTACGCGAACTGGCGACCCATCCCGCCGCGCGGGGGTTGGACGATGACTGCGCGGTGCTTGAACTAGGCGGCGAAACGCTGATCCTGACGCACGATGCGATGGCCGAGGGGGTGCATTTTCTACCCGGACAGGATCCGGCGGACGTCGCCTGGAAGCTGGTTGCGACCAATCTATCGGACCTTGCCGCCAAAGGGGCGGAACCGCTGGGGGTGCTGCTAGGGTATCAACTAGGCGTGGACGACGCCCGGTTTGTGGCGGGGCTGCGCGAAGTGCTCGAACATTATAGGGTCCCGTTGCTGGGCGGGGACACCGTTTCTGCCACAGGCCCGCAGGTCTTGGGGCTGACCGCGCTGGGACGGGCGACGTCTCGTCTGGTCCCCTCGCGCAGCGGGGCGCAGGCCGGTGATGCGCTGTGGCTCACCGGACGGGTCGGCGCAGCTATGTTGGGGTTTGAGGCACTCAAGGCTGGCCATGGCGACAGCCTGGCTTACCGCCGCCCGGCCGCGCTACTAGCGCAAGGGTGGCAACTTGCGCCGCTGGTCACGGCAATGATGGACGTGTCGGACGGACTGCTGCTCGATGCGCAGCGGATGGCCGAAGCTTCGCAAGTTACGTTCGGCATCGCGGCTTGGTCCGTACCGATTGCCACACCCGAGGCGCGCCGCGACGAAGCATTACGCTGGGGCGATGACTATCAGCTGTTGTTTACTCTGCCGCCCGGAATCACACCACCAATTCCGAGTTTCGGCATTGGGATGGCTTTGCCACAAGGCCCTGCACCCTTGCTGCTCGATGGTTCACCGCCTTCCGGCACACTAGGCTTTGAGCACCGCTAAAGCACCGGGAAAAAGCGCCAAAGCAGCGTTGCATTGCTGCAAATCCGCCCTATAGCTTGCCCGCCGCCCCGCTCGTCGCGGGGCTTTCGTTATAAACAACCAAACAAGGGGGAGCGGCCGGTGAATCTCGTCACGATCGCAATTATTCTGGGAATGACGGCCATAGTCTATGGCTTCATCACCAGCCGTCAGGTGCTTGGCGCATCGGCCGGCAATGACAAGATGCAAGAGATTGCCGCCGCGATCCAAGAAGGCGCGCAGGCCTATCTGAAGCGTCAGTACACCGCCATCGCCGTGGTTGGTGTGGTGGTCGTGGTGATCGTCGGCTATTTCCTCGGTGCCATTTCGGCCTCTGGGTTCCTGATCGGTGCACTACTGTCGGGCGCCGCCGGGTTTATCGGCATGAACATCTCGGTGCGCTCTAACGTCCGCACTGCCGCCGCCGCCCAAACCGGTCTACAACAGGGTCTGACCTTGGCGTTCCGCGCCGGGGCGATTACCGGCATGCTGGTGGCAGGGCTCGCACTGCTCGCGATTGCAGTGTTTTTCTGGTATCTGACCGGTCCGGCCGGTTACGCTGCTGACAGTCGCAAAGTGATCGACGGGCTGGTCGCACTGGCCTTTGGTGCCTCGCTAATTTCGATCTTTGCGCGTCTGGGCGGCGGGATCTTCACCAAGGCGGCTGACGTCGGTGCGGATCTGGTCGGCAAAGTCGAAGCCGGGATTCCTGAAGACGATCCCCGCAATCCCGCGGTTATTGCCGACAACGTGGGTGACAACGTCGGCGACTGCGCCGGGATGGCCGCCGACTTGTTCGAAACTTACGTGGTCACCGTTGGCGCCACCATGGTGCTAACTGCGCTGCTGCTAAAGGGCGCGAGCAACCTGCCCGCGCTGATGGCGCTGCCGCTGCTAATCGGCGGCGTATGTATCGTGACTTCGATCATCGGCACCTATTTTGTCAAACTCGGCAAATCGAACAACATCATGGGCGCGATGTACAAAGGCTTCCTGGTCACCGCGCTGCTCTCAGTCCCCGCAATCTGGTTTGCGATCGACTATGCAGTGACCGGCGGGTTCAGCATGGCCGGCATGGAAACCGCAATCGGCGATCAGGCCTATACCGCGCGCACGTTGTTTTATTGTGCCGTCGTCGGCTTGGTCATTACCGCGCTGATCATTTGGATCACCGAATATTACACCGGCACCAATTATCGCCCGGTGCAGTCAATCGCCAAAGCTTCGGAAACCGGACACGGCACCAATGTGATCCAGGGGCTGGCAATCAGCATGGAATCAACCGCGCTGCCCACGCTGGTAATCTGCGCGGGCATCATTATCGCCTTCAAGCTCGCGGGCCTGATGGGGATTGCCTATTCTGCCACAGCGATGTTGGCCTTGGCCGGGATGGTCGTTGCGCTTGATGCTTACGGTCCAGTGACCGACAATGCTGGCGGTATCGCCGAAATGGCTGGTCTGGATGACGAAGTCCGTAAAAAGACCGACGCGCTGGATGCCGTGGGTAATACCACCAAGGCTGTGACCAAGGGCTATGCCATCGGTTCGGCCGGCCTCGCCGCGCTGGTGCTGTTTGCGGCCTATACCACCGATCTTGACCTCTACTTCGGTAGCCAGTTCACGGTCGATTTCAGCCTCAAGAACCCCTACGTCATTGTTGGGCTGTTGCTCGGCGCATTGCTCCCTTATCTGTTCGGGTCGATGGGCATGACCGCAGTGGGCCGCGCGGCGGGCGAAGTGGTCAAGGACGTTCGCGACCAGTTCAAGAACAACCCCGGCATCATGACTTTTGAGACCAAGCCCAACTATGCCCGAACGGTTGACCTGGTCACCAAGGCGGCGATCCGGGAAATGATCGTCCCGTCGTTGCTGCCGGTGTTCGCGCCGATCGTGGTTTATTTCGTGATCGCCAAGGTGGCCGGTCAAGCGCAGGGCTTTGCCGCGCTGGGCGCGCTGCTACTGGGCGTGATCGTCAGCGGCTTGTTCGTAGCGATCTCGATGACTTCGGGCGGCGGCGCGTGGGACAATGCCAAGAAGTACATCGAAGACGGCCACCACGGCGGTAAGGGCTCTGAAGCTCACAAAGCTGCGGTAACCGGTGACACGGTCGGCGATCCCTATAAGGATACGGCTGGGCCCGCGGTCAACCCGATGATCAAGATCACCAACATCGTGGCCTTGCTGTTGCTGGCCGCACTTGCAGCTGCGCACTAAACCGCCGCCAATTGGTGCAACGAAGCCCCGCCTGGAGCGATCCGGGCGGGGTTTTCGTTGAGCCTACAATACCGTTCCAAGCCATTAGCCATTCCTTGGTTTTTCACGGCTAAGACCATTGCCCAGCGGCACGGTGTCGTTGTGGTGGAGGCATTCGCACATGGCGCGCACCGCCTTGGCAGAACCGGGTGAAAAGCTGTCTGCCGTGCCGGTGTCGCTGCCGCGCCTCTTGAAGATCCGCGCTTCCGCCTGGGCCACCATGAACGCCCCCGAGGCGCAGCTGGCCTGGGACGCTCTGACCGCCTGCGCCAGCGAACCCAATCCGTTCCACGAAAGCTGGTATTTGCTCGCCGCTCTGCGCGCTTTCGATCCTGATGGCTCGGTCAAATTGCTGCGCTTCGAGGCGGATGGCGAACTGGCCGGGCTGCTGCCACTGCACATGCCGACGCGCTATTATCGCTGGCCGATCCCGCATCTGGCTGGATGGGTCCACGCTAATTGCTTTTTAGGCACTCCGCTCGTCGCGCGCGGTCTGGAGCGTGAATTCTGGCGGGCCCTGCTCGACTGGGCCGATCGCCATGCGGCACGCGGGCTGTTTCTGCACCTGGCACAGATGCCGCTGGCCGGCCCCGTTTATGAAGCCTTGCAGGTGGAGCTACGTGAACAAAGCCGACCGGCGGCGATCGTGCACCGCGAAGAGCGTGCGTTGCTGGCCTCAGACCTATCTCCCGAAAGCTATTTCGCGGCGTCGCTCTCGGGCAAGAAACGCAAGGAACTGCGTCGGCAATATACCCGGCTCACCGAATTGGGCCCTGTCGAATTTCTCCGCATTATCGACGATACTGGGTTAGCAAATTGGATAGAGCAGTTTCTAGCGCTCGAACATGCGGGCTGGAAAGGCAGCAACGGCTCCGCCATCGCGTCGCACCACAGCACCGCCGGGATGTTCAAGGAAGCGCTGTTTGGCGCTGCCGCAGTGGGCCGGCTCGAGCGCTTGACCCTGACGCTCGATGGCCAGCCCATCGCGATGTTGGCCAATTTCATCACCCCACCGGGAGCCTTCTCGTACAAGACCGCTTTCGATGAACGATACGCCCGTTTTTCGCCGGGCGTACTGCTCCAGCAGGAGAACCTTGCGCTGCTCGCAGCCGAAGGGATTGCCTGGTGCGACAGTTGTGCGGCCGCGGATCATCCGATGATCAATCACATCTGGCGCGAGCGCCGAGCGATCGGGCGGCTCTCGATTGCGATTGGCGGAGGCGTACGCCGCGCGTTGTTTGCCGGACTCATACGCGCGGAATTGCGGAGCAATCCGGCGGGGCTGGGTGCAATCGTAGCGTCTGATTGATAGCCCGCTTTGTGCGGGGCTGCCCATTGACCTGACCGGCCCACTGCGCAAAGGCCCCGCCATGGAACACAATTATACTCCGGAACAGTTGATAGGCGGCCTAATCAAGCTGCTAGCGGTCAAACCCCAAGGTGACGATCAGTTCATTGGCCGCAAAAGGCGTGGCGGGGTCGGCCGGATGTTCGGCGGACAAGTGATCGCTCAGGCATTGGCGGCGGCTGAATTAACCGTTGATCCCGAACGTCCGGCGCATTCGCTTCACGCCTATTTCCTGCGCGGCGGCAGCGAAGAGCATGAGACCGAGTACAAGGTCGAACGTGATTTTGACGGAGGTTCGTTTTCCAACCGGCGGGTGGTAGCTAGCCAGCAGGGCCGCCCGATCCTGAGCTTGACTGCCAGCTTTCAGAAGCACGAACAGGGGCTCCACCATCTTGATGCCGAAATGCCCGATGTGCCCCCGCCCGAAGAGCTTGAGCCTGAAGTCGATGTGCGCCGCCGCTTTGCCGAAAAGGCCCGGCCCGAAGCGCGGCATCACTTTCTGTCTGACCGGCCGATCGAAATGCGCGCGGTTGAAGGGCGGCATTGGATGAACCCGGATCCCGCCCCGCCCCGCTCGCACTCATGGGTGCGTACGGTTGCTCCGCTGCCCGACGATCCACGCGTTCACCGCGCGATGCTGGCCTTCGCCAGCGACATGACTCTGCTGGGCACCGCAATCCTCCCCCACGGGCTGTCATGGGCGCGCGGCGAGGTCCAGAGCGCGAGCCTTGATCATGCCATCTGGTTCCACGAGCCCTTTCGGGCCGACGAATGGCTGCTCTATGCCACCGACAGCCCATGGTCCGGCGCGGGACGCGGCTTCAATCGCGGCCGCGTGTTTACCCGCGATGGGCGACTGGTCGCGAGCGTCGCGCAGGAAGGGATGATTAGGAAGCGGGTGGAGAAGTAGCGGAAACCACCACCGTCATCCCGGCGCAGTGCGGGATCCAGACCGAGCGAGAAAACGTCTTCGCTGAGCGATGGCATTGTTCGTTGTGCTGGGTCCCGGCCTGCGCCGGGATGACGTCGTGCCAACCTTAGCGTGATTGCTTACCCCTTTGCGTGATAGAAATCATACACCGTCTGCGCCACCGCGGCGCTAACCCCGGGCGCACGTTGCAGATCTTCGAGCGACGCCGCCCGCACTCCGCCCGCCGTCCCGAAATGCAGCAACAATGCGCGTTTCCGCGCGGGACCGATGCCGGGCACTTCATCGAGCGGTGAAGCGGTGATGGCGCGGCTGCGTTTATCGCGGTGGGCGCCGATGGCAAACCGGTGCACCTCGTCGCGCAAGCGCTGCAGGTGGAACAGCAGCGGCGAATTTTCGGGCAGCATCTTTTCGCGCCCATCGGGGAAATGGAACACCTCGCGCCCCTCGCGCCCGTGGTGCGGACCCTTGGCGATGGCGATCAGCGGCAAGTCTTCGATCCCCAATTCCTCGAGCGCGTCCTTGACCGAACTCATCTGGCCCTTGCCGCCATCGATCAACACCAGATCGGGCCATAGTCCACCGTCACGGTCAGGGTCGTCGTTCTGCGCACGGGTGAAGCGCCGCCCCATCACCTCGCACATCATCCCGAAATCATCGTTGGTCTGCGCGGTTTTAATGTTCCACTTGCGATACTGGCCCTTGATGAACCCTTCGGGCCCGGCGACAATCATGGCTCCCAGCGCATGGGCGCCCTGGACATGGCTGTTGTCGTACACTTCGATCCGTTGCGGGACTTCGGCCAGCTCAAGAAACTCCGTCAGTTCACGCAGGATTTTGGCCTTGGCCCCGCTCTCGGCCTGCCGCCGCTCAAGCGCTTCAACCGCATTGCGCGCCGC
Organism: Novosphingobium sp.; assembly: GCA_043731725.1. Lineage (GTDB taxonomy): Bacteria > Pseudomonadota > Alphaproteobacteria > Sphingomonadales > Sphingomonadaceae > Novosphingobium. Next base: position 7,087 of record JAYTIS010000017.1, on the reverse strand, counting down.
CTGCTGCATCAGGCGGCGGCGATCACCGCGCTGCGGCACTGAAATCTCAACTTTGCCGCCCGCAGCAACCGCCAATGCCTCGGCCAACAAGTCTGCTTCGGGCAGTTTCCGGTCGATCAGGATCGTGCGCGGCGGGGGCACTTCATCATAAAACTGCGCGAGAAAGCTGGTCAGCACCTCCTCCTCGCTCAGTCCGTCGGTATGGCTGGGAAAAAACGCGCGGTGTCCCCAGTTCTGGCCGCTGCGAATGAAGAATGCTTGCACTCCGAACTGTCCGTTGCGACAGGCCACCGCAAATATGTCTGCGCTGCCCAGCCCTTCGGCGTTGATCGCCTGGCTGCCCTGGATGAAGGTAGCGGCGCGCAGCCGATCACGAAGCATGGCCGCGCGTTCGAAGTCGAGTGCCCCGGCGGCCTCCTCCATCTGGGACGAGATCTTCGCCTGCACCGCAGAACTCTTTCCACCAAGGAAGTCTTTGGCCTCGCCCACCAACTCGCCATACTGGGCTGAGTCGATCCGCCCGACGCATGGGGCCGAGCAGCGCTTGATCTGGTACAGCAAGCAGGGCCGATCACGCCGCGCGAAAAAACTGTCGGTACAACTGCGCAGCAGAAACAGCTTTTGCAGCGCGTTGATGGTGGTGTTGACCGATCCCGCACTGGCAAATGGCCCGTAATAATTGCCTTTGGCGCGCCGCGCACCGCGATGCTTGCTGATCCGGGGGAAGGCGTGATCGGTGCGCAGCAGGATGAACGGAAAGCTTTTGTCATCGCGCAGCAGCACGTTGTACGGCGGGCGAAAGCGTTTGATCAGCTGCGCTTCGAGCAACAGCGCCTCGGCTTCGCTGTTGGTGGTAACAATAGTCATACCCCGGGTCTGGCTGACCATGCGTTTGAGCCGCAGCGGCAGTCGCTCGACCTGGAGGTAATTGGCGACGCGGTTTTTCAGCACGCGCGCCTTTCCCACATACAGCACGTCGCCGCGGGCATCGAGCATGCGGTATACGCCCGGCTTGGGCTTGAGCGTTGCCTGCACTTCCTGAATTGCGGCAATTCCTGCTGCAAGATCAGGCAGGCTGCCCTGCATGGTATAGGTCGCGCGCTCCTCATTGAAGCGTTCGGCGCCCTTTGGGTGGGGCGGAGTTCCGGCGGGCGAGCGTTCCATACGGGTAGCGATACAGGGCTGCGCGCCTGCGCGGAAGGCGCTTGTTGACGGCAATCCCCGGTGTGTTACGCTGCGCTGCACAAGAACCGGAAATGTCGGCGAGACGCAGGAGAGTGATGGATTGAGACAGCTTCAGGGAATGGACGCATCGTTTGTTGCGTTGGAAACTCGCAATTCGCCGATGCATATCGGCTCGATCCTGATCTACAATCCCGCGACTGCGCCTGGCGGGTTCGTCCGCTACAAGGATATCCTGAGCTTTTTCCAAAGTCGGCTGCAGCTGTCGAAGACCGTGCGCCAGCGGCTGGTGAAGGTGCCGTTCGATCTCGATTACCCGTACTGGATCGAGGACAAAGAATTCGATCTCGAATATCATGTCCGGCATGTCGCGCTGCCCAAACCGGGCGATTGGCGGCAGCTTTGTATCCAGGCTGCGCGGATTTTTGCCCGCCCGCTCGATCTGACTCGCCCGCCGTGGGAATTTACCGTAATCGAAGGGCTCGACAATGTGCCCGGCGTCACCCCCGGCAGCTTTGCGATGGTCAGCAAGGTCCACCATTCCGCGATCGACGGGATGAGCGGGATGGACCTGATGGACGCGCTCCACACGCTCGATCCTAATACTCCTCCGCCCAATGAACCCGATACTTGGGTCGGCGAGGACCCGCCCAATTTTGTCGAATTGCTGGGCAAGAGCTGGATGAACAGCCTGACCAACCCAGGGCGGCAGCTTGACGTTGCAGCCAGGGCGATGCCGGGCGTGGCGCGCGCGATCAAAGGACTGGTCGCGCGCGATTTCAAACTGCACGGGGAAATGATTGCTCCGCGCACGCGTTTCAACGCGGTGATCTCGCCCAATCGCGTGATCGAAGGACGCAGCGTACCGCTGGCCGATATCAAGCTGATCCGGCAGGCGGTGCCGGGGGCCAAGGTCAATGACGCGTTCCTGGCCATCGTTGGCGGTGCAATGCGTAAGTACCTGCTCAGCAAGGATGACCTGCCCGACAAAACGCTGACCGCAATGGCGCCAATTTCGGTTCGATCAAACAGCGAAAAGGGCGATATGGGCAACCAAGTAGCGGCGATGATTGCGCCACTGGGCACGCACCTGGCGGATCCACTGGAGCGGCTGGCCTATGTCAATTCTCAGACAGTCAATTCTAAGGCCATGACGGAGGCGATTGGCGCGCGCAACTTGACCGAGATGAGCAAGGTTTCGCCCGCGCTGTTTATGGCTTTGGGCGCACAGCTCTATACCCGGTTGGGGCTGGCCAACCGGGTCAGTCCACCGTTCACTACCGTGGTTACCAACGTGCCCGGCCCGCCGGTACCAATCTATTCAACCGGGGCCCGACTCGAGTCGATGATGGGGCTGGTCTGCCTGACCGACGGGATGGGATTGGGCCACGTTGTGCAAAGCTATGTCAAGGAAGCCTCGATCGCTTTCACCGCCTGCCGCAAGCTGATGCCCGATCCAGAATTCTACGCGGAATGCATCGAAGAAAGCTTCACCGAACTGCGCGACGCTGCGCGCGTCGTGCTGGCCCAGACGCCCGCAACAGCGCCAACGCCTTCGGAACCAAAGCCGGAAAAACCGGTTAAGTCCGCAGCCAAGATCAAATCAGCAGGCAAGAAGAAATCAGCCAGCAAACTCCGAAAGGCCGCAAACAAATGACCGCAACCACCGCATGGCACAGCGCCCGCGAAATCGAAGCGCGGCCACCGCACCGATTGCTCGCGCTGGCTGAGGGCCGGGCCGTGTTCGAATTGGCGGCTTTCATCGCCCTGCGCCCGATGCTGGGGCTACTGCCCAAGGGTGACGGCCATCCGGTGCTGGTGCTACCCGGTTTCCTGGCTTCGGACAGCTCGACCAAGCCGATGCGCCACCTGCTAGATGATCTGGGCTATGCCAGCTATGGCTGGGATCTGGGCCGCAATCTGCGGGTCGATCTTCAGCGGGTCCACGAAATGGAAGCGCTGCTGCTTAAGATCTTCGAGGAATCGGGCCGCAAGGTGTCAATTGTCGGGTGGAGCCTGGGCGGTGTGTTCGCGCGTGAATTAGCCAAGTTGCATCCCCATGCGGTGCGCCAGGTGATCTCGCTCGGCAGCCCGATCCACGATGACCGTCGCCACACCAATGCTTCGCGGCTGTTTGAATATATCAACGGCAAAGTTCCCGAACCGGTCAAGCAGGGCCACTTTACCGGACTCGATCAAGCTCCCCCGGTGCCGACTACTTCGATCCTGACGCGGACTGACGGAATTGTTCATTGGCGGGGATCGGTCCAGCATCCGCAGGTCGATAACGACCAAATCGAAAATATCGAAGTCCTGGCCAGCCACGTTGGGCTAGGCGTCAATCCCAGCGTGATGGTGGTACTGGCTGATCGATTGAAACAGCCCGAGGGTGCATGGAAGCCGTTCGCGCCGCGCTTGTCACAGCGCTGGATGTTTCCTCAGCGCCGCTTGCACTAACGACTTGGTGGCCTCGCTTTTAGTAAGCGTGGCCGTCGACCTGAACGTTGCGGATGCGGCCATTGCCGTCGACCGAGCAGGTAAATTGACGACCTGCGTCGCTGCGGCCTTGCACCCGCCAGCCGTCGCCATCGCGGTTGATCGAATCCACCGTGGCGGTGCGGCCCGACCCGTGTGAGACCTCGTCGGTGCAACGATTGACAGCATTGTCGACTCCGCCGTTCTGCTGCCACTGCTGGTCGTTGTCATTGCCGTAGCCATTGGAGCGTTCGCGCGGGTAATCGCCAGGATAACGGCGATCATCATCGCGGCGGTCGCGCTTGTTGTTACTGGCGGAGTTGGCGATTGCCGCAATTCCACCGATGATCAGGATGCCAGCGAGGACATCACCGATATCAACCCGGCTGCGATGACGACCCCAGTCACCGCCCCAGTCACCACCCCAGTCACCACCCCAGTTTTGCGCGAAGGCAGGGCTGGCGGCCATCGAAAATGCTGCGGCCGAGGCGAGCGCGGCGACCAAGCGCGATTTCTTGCCGAACATTGCAATGCCCTCCCCAAAGAATAGCAGACACAACTAGGCGGCTCAGGCTTGCTTGAGCCTGAACCGCCCGTCGTTAGCGTAAGGGTTTCGGACTAGAAGCCATCCACCCCGTCGATGTCGAGGTCGGTAATCTGACCGCGCTCGAACTTGCATTTGAACGAACCGCTATCATACCCGCGGACTCGGTCATTATAGCCGCGATAGTCGCCGCCCCAGCCTTGACCATAATTGCTGTCACCGCGGCTCCAACCATTGTTGTTACCCTGGACCGCGATGCGGCCTTTGACCTGGAAGCCATAACGCGTGTCCTTGACCTCGCGGATATCGGTTACATCCGCGCGCATTCCGCGGCTGCTGGCATAGCGTTCGGCGGCATTGACGCATTGCTCAACCGCTTGGCGCGGATTGTTGCGCCACTGGGCATCGCGGTCATAGTTGTTGCCATAATAGCCGTTGTTGTTGCTGTAACCGCGATTGTAGCCGTAGCCATCGTCGTATCCGCGATTGTCACGGTATCCGCCGTTGTTGCGGTTTGCGGCCGATGCGACCGCAGCGATTCCGCCGATGATTAGCGCGCCGGCAATGATATCGCCGACGCTGACGCCATTGCGGTCGTTATGGTTGGCCAGCGCCGGTGTGGCCGAAGCAGCAACCATCGCGCCAGCCGCGATGGTGCCGAGCAGGGCTTTGGGAACTGTAATCATGGCTGAGTCCTTCGATGGACCGGACGGAACTGCCCGGGCTAGATCAGGCTTCTACCGATTCATCTGTGGCACCCGCCTGAACTGCACTGACAGACTTTGTTCAGAAATTAAGCCATTTTCATGAACAAGCGGTTTGTGTGATGTGCGCCCTCACGGCTTAGCGCAGGCTGAATGAATTGGCTGCTTGGGCACCTTCCTGCCCTTGGCGTTGCCGCCACGCGGATTTGCGCGGAAAGTCTGTCACGCGCACCGCGCACTGACCGGATCATCAACCTGATCGCGTGGGCGACTAACCTGCTGGCTGCGCTCAGCGTATATCAGCTTGTTCACAGCTGGCAGGGAGCCGCACTGGTCGATGCAGCACGGCTGCCCGGCTGGCTGGCGGTGATACTTTTCATTTTAGTCTATGATCTGGGCGAATATCTGCTCCACCGGTTGCAGCACCGCATTCCGCTATTGTGGGCGATGCATTCGCTACACCATTCGGATCCCGAGATGTCCGCACTAACCACCAGCCGCCATTACTGGGCCGATCCCTTATTCAAAACGATCACTGTCTGGTCGGTTTGCGCGATGGTCATCACCCCCAGTCCAGCAGCGTTCCTTGTCTACATGGAGCTGGGGCTATGGAACTTCGTTACGCATTCGCAACTCAAGATCGATCTGGGACGCTGGTCGTTGCTCATCAATACCCCAGTCTATCACCGCCGCCGCCACTCAAGCGATCCAGCCCACTACGACAGCAATTTCGCCGCGCTGTTTCCGCTGTGGGCGTGCTGGCGGGGGACTATCACCGGCCCGATGGCTTCCCCGCCACCGGGCTTGAACTGCGCCCGCGCACGCTAGGCCAGGTGCTGGCCTGGCCGTTCTATTACCGCCGCAACGCCGGTTAGCGCGGCGGCACCGCCAGCCCGGTCCACTGCGCTAGAAATGCCAGTACGTCGGCACCTTCGGCCACCACTTTGTCAGTTGGCTTGCCCGCCCCGTGTCCGGCGCGGGTCTCGATCCGGATTAGATGTGGTTTGCCTTTGGGATCGGCCGCCTGCAGCGCGGCGGCATATTTGAAGCTATGCCCGGGTACCACGCGATCATCGGTATCGGCGGTGGTCACCAGCAGCGCCGGATAGGCCACGCCGACGCGGATGTTGTGATAAGGCGAATAAGCCCGCAGCACCCGCCAATCGGTTTCCTTGGACGGATCGCCGTAATCATCCACCCAGTAACGCCCAGCGGTGAACTGATCAAAGCGCAGCATGTCCATCACGCCCACGGCGGCATTGGCCGCGGCGAACAGATCGGGCCGCTGGTTGACTACCGCGCCGATCAGTAGCCCGCCGTTCGATCCGCCCTGCACCGCCAGCCCGCCGTGCGGAGTGACACCTTGGGCGACCAGATATTCGCCCGCCGCGATAAAGTCGTCGAATACGTTCTGTTTGTGACTCAGCCGCCCGGCATCGTGCCATGCCTTGCCATATTCGCCGCCGCCCCGCAGGTTGGCCATGGCAAAGCCTCCGCCCGCCTCAAGCCACGCCATTCGGGTCGCCGAAAAGCCGGGGGTGAGAGAGATGTCGAACCCACCATACCCATAGAGGAGTGTTGGCACCGGCTTGTTCGCCACCGCAACATCCTTGCGCCGAACCAGAAACAGCGGAATTTTGGTACCGTCTTTCGATGGATAAAAGCGTTGCTCGATCACGTAATTGGCTGGATCGAAGGTCAGCTTCGGCCGCGCGAACAGCGTGCTCTTGCCGCTGGCCGTGTCATAACGCAGGATCGTGCTGGGCTGATTAAAGCTGGTGAAGCTATAAAATGTCTCGGGATCGCCTGGCTCGCCGGTAAAGCCAGAGGCGGTGCCGATCGCATTGAGAGCGATGTGTTGCACCGGCCGCCCATCCAGCGACACGAGCTCAGCGGTTGAGGCGGCATCCTTGAGATAGGACAGGATCAGCCGATTGCCGACAATTTGCGCGCGTTCTAAAGTTTCGGCGCGCTCTCGAACGATCTCAACGAATTGCGGCTTGGCTGCATTCAGATTTATCCGCACCACTTTCAGCTTGGGCGCATCTTTGTTGGTCATGAAATAGAGCGTGTCGCCCATTCCTTCGATCAGCCGCCAATCATTGTCCAACCCGGCGATCAGGTTCTCCGCAGCCCAGCCTGTGCGCCCGTTGAGGCGGATCAGGTGAACCGAATTCTTGCT
>JAYTIS010000016.1:0-1983 GCA_043731725.1 Novosphingobium sp. | reverse complement strand
ACTTTATCACCGGCTGTGGAAGCGTGCGGGGGTGATTACTTACCGGATCGCCGCGCCGATCCCGTCGGGCTTGCCGCGGCCCGAAGCGGAAGCCCTCGTTCATTCCGCGATAAACGTCTTCAATACCCGATGACCAAGCCCGAACGTCGCAATCCGCTCGAAGTGCTCGGCCCTGGGCTCGTTACCGGCGCGGCGGACGACGATCCCTCAGGGATCGGCACGTACAGTCAGGTCGGCGCTCAGTTCGGCTATGGCATGGCCTGGACGATGCTGTTTTCCTATCCGTTTCTGGTTTCGATCCAGATGATCTGCGCTGAAATCGGGGCGGTTACCGGACACGGAATCGCCACCAACATCCGCCGCCATTACCCACGCGCGGTCCTGCTGACGGCTGTTTTACTGCTGCTGGTTGCCAATACGATAAACCTTGGCGCAGATCTTGGCGCGATGGCGGCAGTGCTCAACCTGCTCATGCCAGGTCCAATCCTGCTTTATGCATTCCTGTTCGGCATCGTGTCGGTCTTTCTGGAAGTGTTCGTCAGTTACGAACGCTACTCGCGTGTGCTCAAATGGACCTGCCTGTCGCTCCTGGCATACATCGCAGTTCCGTTTGTCGCCGGGGTCGATGTCATGGAGGTGGTGCGAGGGGTGATCGTCCCCCGTATAGCGTTCGACAAACCGACCACCATGGCGCTGGTCGCGGTGATGGGGACCACCATCAGCCCCTACCTGTTCTTCTGGCAATCGGGCCAGGAAGTCGAGGAACAGCACCGTCTTCATACGCGTCCGCTCGGTCTTTCCCCGCGCAGTTCGAGTGGCGGCTTGAAACGGATCAAGGCGGATACGCTGGTCGGCATGGCGGTGACACACATCACAGCGCTGTCGATCATCATCGCGACCGCGGCGACTTTGCACCGGCACGGCATTACCCAGATTACATCGGCCGATCAGGCGGCCGAGGCGCTCCGACCGATTGCCGGGGAATTCACCTTCGCCCTGTTCGCTCTGGGCGTCATCGGCATAGGGTTTCTGGCCGTTCCCGTGCTGGCCGGATCCGCAGCTTACGGGATTGCCGAGACCTTTGGCTGGAGCGAGGGACTGGACCACAAGCCTAAGGAAGCGAAAGCGTTCTACGCGGTCATTGCCGTCGCGACTCTGGGCGGATTCCTGCTCAATCTGCTTAAGATCGATTCGATGACCGCGCTCTATTGGGCTGCGGTGACCAACGGCCTGCTTGCCCCGCCACTCATGGTCATGACCATGCTGGTGGCGCACAATCCGCACGCCATGGGCCGAATGATGATCTCGCGGCGGCTAATGATCGGCGGCTGGCTTGCAACCCTGTTGATGTCCGCGGTCGGTGTGCTGTTCCTGCTCAGCTAGACCCGGGTGACCTTGACCTGCTGGTTGACCATCTGCGCGATCCCGAAGCTCGACAGGAACGAGCTGTCAGCTGCGTCGCGACCCACCCCGATGCGGGCGATCTCGTCAGGCCGGGCCATGCCGGTCGCGTCGACCAGGTGCCACGCTCCGGCGAGGTAGACTTCGGCCACCGCGTGGAAGTCTGGCGGATCGACGTCGGGGGCATAGACGCTGGCATAGCGCGCCGGCACCGCGGCAGCGCGGGCCATGCTGACCAGCACATGGGCATAGTCGCGGCACACGCCCTGGCGGATCAGGAAGCTGTCGGCGGCCGAGGTCGAGGCATTGCTCGCGCCCGAAGTGTAAGTGAAGTTCTCGGCGATCCAGTCGCGCATCGCGGCAATGCAGGCGCCGCCGCGCAACGAGCCGAATTCGGTCTGCACGAAGGTTCCGAACAGGTCCGAAGGGCAGAACCGCGAGGGCATCAGATAGTCGATCACTTCGCCTGGCAGCATATGCGGCTCGGTGAAGGGAAGCGCGCCGATATCGGCAACCGGACGGTCGATCTCGACCACCGCGCGGTAGTCGATCCTGAGCTCGCCAGCGCCCACACGCAGCCAG
>JAYTIS010000015.1:0-1892 GCA_043731725.1 Novosphingobium sp. | reverse complement strand
CCGGTTCAAGGATCGACGAACTGGCCTGGACGTTGGCCCATCTGGCTCATCACGGCCTCGATCTGGTTCTTGCTCCCCATCAAAGCCTGTTGCTCAATGCTTTCGGCCATCAAAATGTCGTCGACCGAAGCGTGGAGATATTGTCCGAACAGCCGCTTAGCAGCTCGCTGGGCGTGGGGGTTGCGATCAGCGATCTCGGCCCCGATTGCCATCGCCCGGGCCAGCGGCTGTCCATCGACAATGGTTGCGAAACCAAAGACCTGCGCTTCCGCCCCGGTAAACTCGCGGTTGGTATAGGTCAGCTCGCGAAGCACGTCATCACGGACCGTGCCGCGCCACAGCGCGTAGCCGCCCATGTCCGGCACCAACCCCCATTTCATTTCCATCACCGCCAGCCGCGCATCAGGTGCCACAACGCGCAGGTCAGCGCCGCTGGCAATCTGTAACCCGCCGCCGAAGCATACACCATGGACTGCCGCCACCACCGGCACCGGCAGCTTGCGCCACATCATCGCGATCTGCTGCGGAGCATTGGCATTACCGTGGGTGCGCGCCGTCAGGGGGGTTTCACGGTGGCGTCCCGGATCGGCCATGCTCGCCATGTCGAGCCCGGCGCAAAAGCTGCGCCCTTCGCCAGACAGTACCACGCAGCGCAAGCCTTTCAGATCGTGCAGCACGTGCCCGGCAGTGATCAAGGCAGCAAACATGTCCGGATCGAGCGCGTTCATCTTGTCGCCGCGGCTCAACTGGACATGCGCGACGCCCGACGCATCCATGCTGATCGCGACACGTCCAGGCGGGGTTACGGTGTAGTCCATGTTAAATCATCCTGCAAAGCGGCTCAGGCGGAAGCCCGTTCCTCGCCCAAACAGGCATAACCGTCCAGCGACAAATCGCCAGTGAGCGGGGTAGTTAGGGGAATAGAGCGGCGCGGTGCAGTGCTGGCTAGCCGATACGATCCGCCGGGCAGCGTCTCGACCAGTCCATCGACCCCGGACGTGTGCAGCTTGGCCCGCAACCGACTGACGTGGACTGCCAGACTGTTGGTTTCGGGACGGAACGACAGCCGCCACACATCGTACAGCAGTTCAGCCGCGCCGACCCCGTCGCCAGGGGTTTCGGCCAACCGCCACAGCAGCGCAAATTCGCGCGGGTGTAAGCCAACGGCGCGGCCAGCAACGAAAGCCTCGCGCGCGAGCAAATCGAGCTGCACTGGCCCGTGCCAGCGATAGCGCGGGAGCGCTTCAGCATATTGCGCCAGTCGCAGCACCCGGGTTTCCAATTCATCGAGCGAGGGTCCCAGCCCCACTGCGTCACCAAACCCCAACCGCAGCATTCTTGCTCGGTCGTTCGATTCGCGCACGTCGATCATCATCATCCACTTGCGTTGCGCGGAGTTGGCCGCGGCTAAGGTAAGCCACTGCGGCAGTGGGAGATCGTGCGGACGGCCCAGCAGCGCATGCGCCTGTGTCCGCCCAGACGATTGCGCATCGACCAACAGCTGCCAGCCCAGGCGGCGCAAGTCGTACGCCGTCGGGATCGGACTGACTGAGAACCAGCGAAACAACCGCAAGGTGACCTCTTCGGGCGCGTGGTTAGGGTCTGCGCTCGCGCATCGTGACCTTGCCCCCTCGACGCCATGGCTGCACAATTCTTGCTGGCAGTGCAAGTGCAGGCCCGCGGAATATCGGGAGAAGCATCCGCTTTTCAGGCAGCGGAACTGTTGATCCCCATCGACTGCAAATAGCGCCGGACATTGCGCGCGGCTTGTCGCAGTCGCTGCTCGTTTTCGACCAGCGCGATCCTCACATAGCCTTCGCCCTCTTCGCCGTAACCCACACCAGGGGCCACCGCGACTTCAGCGTGAGTGAGCAATTGCTTGGAAAATTCCA
>JAYTIS010000014.1:0-8296 GCA_043731725.1 Novosphingobium sp. | reverse complement strand
CGATCTTGGAGGGCAGGCCGACGCGGTGCTGGTCGATGCACCGTGTTCGGGCACCGGCACCTGGCGGCGCAACCCGGAGGTGCGCTGGCGGCTGAGCGCGTCCGAATTGGGGAGACTAACGGCGTTGCAGCTTCGGCTGCTCGATCTGGCCGCCACCCTGGTGCGGCCGGGCGGGCGGCTGATTTATGTCACGTGCTCGCTGCTCGACACCGAGGGCGCGGATCAGGCCGAGGCCTTCTTGACGCGGCACCCGGATTGGCGCGCGCAGCGGCCGGAACTGCCCGCCGGAACGCCGCGCGGCCAGGGGCTGCGGCTATCCCCGGCGCAGGATCAGACCGATGGATTTTTCATCGCCTGTTTTGTTTCGCCATGATAACAGACGGGCAAATGCCAACGCTCAAGGAGCAGATCATGCGTTATACCCCGGCCGCTCTGGCGCTCGCGCTGGCCGCGATGCTGACCGCCAGCACCAGCTATGGCGCGCCGCCAGCACCGCTCGATCCGCGCGCGGCGGCACTGGTGCAACTGGGCCGCACCGCGCTGTCTGGGGGCAACACCGACGAGGCGATGGCCGATTTCGAAGCCGCCCTGGCGATTCAGCCGGGTCACGTCGCGATCTACCTCAACTTGGCCGAAGCCAGCCGCAAGCAGGGATTGCAAGGCAAGGCGCTGCACTATTACCGAGCCGCGTTGAAGCTCGATCCCAACAACCAGTACGCCATCGCGGGCGAAGGCGAGGCGCTGGTCGAAAAGGGCGCGGTCGAAAAGGCCAAGCTTAATCTGGCGCATCTGGCGCAACTGTGCGGCAACACCACATGCGAGCCAGCCAAGACATTGGCCGCGGCGATTGCCTGTGGGCCCGCCCCACAGGTGGTGACGGCGGCGCAGGTTCAAGTGAAACCTGAGGTGTCCGCGAATTAGGTTACTGCGTGAGGGTAGCGCGTGGGCTTCGACAGGCTCAGCCTGAACGGGGCTTTTGTAGACCCAACCCAACCCCATTCAGGATGAGCCTGTCGAAGGCCATACGCTGACGATCAAATCAGATCGCGAAACTCTTCCAATACAGCGCGATAAACGCGTTTCTTGAACGGAACAATGAGGTCAGGCAACGAAGCCGGCTCAACCCATTTCCAGTCGTTAAATTCAGCCGGGTCGTGCGCGTCGAGCTTGATCTGCGCGTCATCGCCGCCGAACCGCGCCAGCACCCAGTGCTGGCGCTGACCCCGGAATTGGCCCTGCCACAGCTTGCCCAGCAATTCATCGGGCAGATCGTAGAACAGTTCCTCTTTGGTCTGGGCGAGCAGGGTAACGTGTTCGGCTCGGACCCCGGTTTCTTCGGCCAGCTCGCGCAGGGCGGCGGTCTGGATGTCCTCACCGTCGTCGATCCCGCCTTGCGGCATTTGCCAGAAATCGCCTTCGCTCGGCTGCCCGCGCGTGTCGATCCGTTGGCCGACAAACGCCAGCCCGGCCGGGTTGACCAGCATTACACCCACGCAGGGGCGGTACGGCAAATTGGCAAAGGTATGGCTCATCGCCGCGCCTTTGGCTTAAAGCCGCGCCAACATCAACTTCATTGCCGCAAAAACCGCATGCGTATCGCTTTGCGCGCTGGGCACCGCCTTGCGCAGATTGACGAAGCCGTGGATCGATCCGCGCATTTCGTGATAATCGACATCGACCCCGGCCTCGATCAAGGCCGCGCCGTAGCGCCGTCCTTGATCGCGCAGCGGATCAAGCCCGGCGGTAACGAGGACGGTCGGCGGTGTTCCTGTCACATCGGCATGCAGCGGATAGGCGCGCGGATCGCCGCTCTTCGATTGATAGCTGCCCATGAACCAATCCATGGCGGTCTTGGTCAACAGATGCCCTTCGGCAAATTGCGCCATCGAGCCGTCGCTTGATTCGTCGGTGGCCGGATATAACGGCACTTGGATGATAACTGGCACCTTGGCCGGCTTGTCGCGCAGTGCATTTGTGACCACGATAGTCAGGTTGCCGCCCGCGCTGTCGCCGATCGGGATCAGCCCGGTGACCTTCAGGCCCAGCGCAGCCGGGCTTGCTGCCAGCCACCGCGCAACCGCTTCGCAATCGTCAGGTGCGGCAGGGAACGGGGCCTCAGGCGCAAGCCGGTAGTGAACCGCCACCACTGGCAGGTCCATCTCGGCCGCGATTTCGGTGCACAGCGCGTGGTGCGTATCGAGATCGCCAATTACGAACCCGCCGCCGTGGAAGAACAGGATTGCGGGCCCTGGTTCGCGGTTTTCGCGCGCGTCATAGTACCGCAGCGGGATCTCACCGGCCGGCCCAGGGCAAGTCAGATCCTTGATAACCGCCAGCTCGCAGGGATCAGCTTCGGCCACCGGCAGCATTGCCAGATAGCTGGCGCGTGCCTCGTCCACCGGCAACTCGTGCATCTGTGGTCCTTCGATGCTGTTGAGAAAGGAAAGGAAACCCGCCACATCGGGGCGGACAAAGGGGGCCGTGGGGGGCTGGTTGTCGCTCACAAAAGAATCCTCTCGCTGGGTTGTTAAGCGATAGGTTAAATGGCGAATTGCCACTTGACTAGCAGGTTCCACACTTCTCTTGTCGAGCAACGATTGGCGGCGCAGCAGATTTTCTTGATTGCGCCCCGTGCAGTGAGAGGACAAAGCGGCTGCGTAGGCCGAAAACGGCCGCTTCGCCGTCTGCAAGGAAGATAAATGGCCAGCCTAGTTGCCGAACCGATAACTACTCAAACCAATCTCCCCGAAGCCGTAGTCGTCAGGTTTGCCGGAGATTCGGGCGACGGGATGCAGCTCACCGGCGGGCAATTCACCCTCTCCAGCGCGCTGGCGGGCAATGATTTCGCCACCTTCCCCGATTTCCCCGCCGAGATTCGCGCGCCGCAGGGCACGCTGTTCGGGGTCTCGGCGTTCCAGATCAATTTCGGCTCGACCGATATCGAAACCGCCGGCGACGCCCCCGATGTGCTGGTGGCGATGAACCCGGCGGCGCTCAAGACCAATGTCGATGCGCTCAAGCCCGGCGGGCTGATTATTGCCGACACTGGAGAGTTCACCAAACGCAACCTCGATAAAGCCAAATACGCGGTCAGCCCGATTGACGATGGCAGCTTGGCCAAATGGCAAGTGCTGGCGTTCGACATTTCCGCACTGACGATTGAGGCGGTCAAGCCGTACGGGCTTGGCAACAAAGACGCGCTGCGCTGCAAGAACATGTGGACGCTGGGTCTGGCGCTGTGGATGTTCGACCGTGAGCGTGAGCCGCTGATTGCCTGGCTCAAAGCCAAATTTGTCAAGCAACCGGTGCTGGCCGATGCCAACGTTGCCGCGCTCAACGCCGGGCATGCCTATGGCGAAACGGCAGAGCTGGGCGGGCAGATCCGTCAACGCCACATCGGTCCGGTGGTCAGCACGCCAGGCCTTTACCGCACGATTACCGGGGCCGAAGCGGTCGCGCTCGGGCTGGTGGCCGGCGCACAACTGGCCGGGCTGGAGATGTTTTTCGGCGGCTATCCGATTACGCCGGCCAGCTCGATCCTGCACTCGCTGGTGCGGCTGAAAGAATTTGGCGTCACCACCTTCCAGGCCGAGGACGAGATTGCCGCGATCTGCGCCGCGATTGGCGCGAGCTATGCGGGCAAGCTTGGCATGACCTCGTCCTCCGGCCCCGGCATCGCACTCAAGACCGAGGCAATGGGCCTGGCGGTGATGACCGAGTTGCCGCTGATCATCGTCAATTCGCAGCGCGGCGGTCCTTCGACCGGGCTGCCAACCAAGACCGAACAAAGCGATCTCTATCAGGCGATCTATGGCCGCAACGGCGATACTCCGATCCCGGTGGTCGCGGCCTGCAGCCCCGGCGATGCGTTTGATTGCGCGATCGAAGCTTGCCGCATCGCCACCCAGTACATGACCCCGGTGATCCTGCTGACTGATGGTTATATCGCCAACGCAGCTGAGCCGTGGCTGGTACCCGATCCGGCGAGCTATGCGCCGTTCCCGGTGACCTTCCTCGAAGAGCGCAACGGCCCCGATGGCACGCTACTGCCTTATGCGCGCGACGAAAAGGGCGCGCGGCCGTGGATCAAGCCGGGCACTCCGGGGCTGACGCACCGGATCGGCGGGATCGAGAAGCACCCCGGCACCGGCAACCTCGATTACAGCCCCGAAGCGCATCAGACGATGACCGACGCGCGCAAGGCCAAGATCGATGGCGTGGCGAACAGCATCCCGGCGCAGGAGATTGCGATTGGCGAGCCCGGCGGCAAGCTCGCGGTGGTTGGCTGGGGCAGCAGCTACGGCCCAATCCACCAAGCGGTACGGCGGGCGAGGGCGAAAGGCCAGGACGTCAGCCACATCCATGTTCGCCACGTCTGGCCGCTCCCGGCAAATCTGGGCGACTTGCTAAAGGGTTACGACAAAGTTCTCGTCCCCGAAATGAACACTGGCCAGTTCAAAACCGTGCTACGCGATCAGTTCCTGGTTGATGCTCAGCCTTTGAGCAAAACCAGCGGACAACCGTTCACCATTGCCGAAATCGAGGTGGCAATCGGATCCTATTTTGACGATCAGCCCGGCGATGCGGGCGGCGACAGAGTGCCGCCCAATGCCCGTCAGTTGCCCAGCGTGAAGGCAGTGAACCCATGAACGAAATGACCACCATCCCCGTACCCACCACCCTCAAAGACTGGGAATCGGATCAGGAAGTACGCTGGTGCCCCGGCTGCGGGGACTATGCGATCTTGAAAGCCGTGCAGCGCACTTTGCCCGAACTCGGCGCAGACCCGGCCAAGACGGTGTTTGTCTCAGGCATCGGCTGTTCGAGCCGGTTTCCGTACTACATTGAAAGCTATGGCTTCCACACCATCCACGGCCGCGCGCCGGCCTTTGCGACCGGCCTCAAGCTCGCCAATCCTGAGCTCGATGTGTGGTTGGTGACTGGCGACGGCGACGGGCTGTCGATCGGCGGCAATCACACGATGCACCTGCTGCGGCGCAACCTTAATTGCCAGGTGCTGCTGTTCAACAACGAGATCTTCGGGCTGACCAAGGGGCAATATTCGCCGACCAGCCGCGTCGGCACGACCAGCCCGACCACGCCGCTCGGCTCGGTCGATCGCCCGGCCAGCCCGTGCGCCTTCGCTCTGGGCGCGGGCGCGCGGTTTATTGCGCGCGGGTTCGATGTTTCGAAAAACCTGCCCGAAGTGCTGAAGGCCGCGCACGCGCACAAAGGCGCGGCGTTTATTGAGATTTTCCAGAACTGTATCGTCTATAACAAGGATGTGTTCGAAGCGTTCGCCGCCCCCAAAGGCGCCGAGGAGCGCCAGTTGTGGCTCTACAATGGCGAGCCGATGGTCTTCGCGAAAGGCACGCAAGGCATCGCGCTCGACGTCGAGAAGCTGACGCTCAAGGTGGTCGATGTGGTCGATGGCAATTGGCAAGCGGCGGGGGTGATCGTGCACGATGTCACCAACCGCTCAATTGCGCACATGCTGGTTGAGATGCCGTTCGGCCCGTTCCCGATGGCGCTGGGCGTACTCTACGACGACCCGCGCCCGACTTACGAGGAAGCCGTGCTCGGCCAAGACCAAGCCGCCCGCGCGGGCAAAAGCACTGACCTGGCCAAGCTGCTGGCCAAGGGGCAAACCTGGACGGTCAGCCCCGGAGACCAAGGTCCACTGTCGAACGCCTGATCACTCCTTGATTCGTCCTGGTGTCGCTGCCTCTAATTGCGGTTCGGCAGCGTCGGCGAGGTGTTTGGCGGGGCGGTAGAGAGCAGCGCGGAGGCGGTGAGGGCCCAGCCTGTGCCGCCAAGCCAGCCGGCCAGCACGTCGCTGGGATAGTGCACCCCGAGCCACACCCGGCTGATCGCGATCAGGGCGGTGAGGGTGGCGGCGCCCGCGATCAGGCTCCACCGCACCCCGCGCCGCGCGCTGAGCGCGGCCAGCGCGAGCGCAATCCCGATATAAACCACCGCCGAATTGAAGCTGTGTCCGCTGGGAAAGCTTGACCCGCCGGCCTCAGCCAAATGCGAGACGATAGTCGGGCGCGGACGGCCAACCAGCACCTTAATCAGGGTATTGACCACCCAGCCGCTCAGTATTGTCGCCGCCAGCAACATCGCCTCGCGCCGCAGCCGCACCACCAGCAGCGCGGCAATCGCGATTACAGCGAACAGGTTGCGCAGCAGCACCCCGCCCAGCGCAGTCCAGTCACGCACCGCCTCAAGCAGCGCTGGCGGGCCGCGCGGCACGCTGTCCGGACCGGCGCGGAAATACTGCAGGCCGGCGCTGTCGAACCCGCCGAATTGGTTGCTCAGCACTAGCACCACGACCAGCGCGAAACCCGCCCAACAAACCAGCGCGCCGATCAGCGCATGGCACGGGGCGATCCGCCAGCCGCGCGGCGGCAGGATCAGGGCTTCGGCGGGACGGTTGGCGTTCATCGGACGCACAACGCAGCAAGCGAGCAGATGTTGCAAGTCCTGGCGAAACTTGTCATCCAGCCAAGATGCATTCGACCTTTGCCTTGCTCGATTGGTTGGTAATCGGGCTGTACACCATCGTGCTGTTCGCCGGGGGCTGGCTGTTCCGTCCGCGCAGGGCGAC
This sequence comes from Novosphingobium sp., assembly GCA_043731725.1. Lineage (GTDB taxonomy): Bacteria > Pseudomonadota > Alphaproteobacteria > Sphingomonadales > Sphingomonadaceae > Novosphingobium. The sequence continues at coordinate 1,686 of JAYTIS010000014.1, read as the reverse complement.
AAGCACCCGCGACTATTTCCTGGCGGGCGGCACTGTCCCGGCGTGGATGGCAGCGATCTCGGTGCTGTCCGCCACCCAAAGCGCGGCGACGTTCCTCGGCGGACCCGACTATGGCTTCCGCAATGATTACACTTATCTCGCGGGCAACATCGGCGGACTGATCGGCGCGCTGTTTGTCGCGCGGTTTCTGATCCCGCGGTTCTACGCGATCAACGCCACCACGGTCTATGAGCTGCTCGAGGTGCGCTTCAGCCACCGGGCGATGCAGGCAGCCGGCGCGATGTTCCTGATCGGACGGGTGTTTGCCGGCGGCGCGCGGGTCTATCTGGCGGCAATTGCGGTGGCGATGGTGATGTTCGCCAGCGTCGATGCCAGCGGGATCGTGATCGCCGCCGCGCTGGTAATGCTGGCGGCATTCGCCTTCACTTTCGCCGGGGGCCTGCGCTCGGTGATCCTCAACGATCTGATCCAGTTCGTCATCTACCTCAGCGCGGCGCTGGCGGTGCTGGTGTGGCTGTGGACCTCGATCCCGGCCTCGGGCGCAGAAATCATCGCGGGGCTCGCGCACAGTCCGGGCGGCGTGGACAAATTGCGGCTGTTCGACTGGTCGTTCGATCCGACCAAACCGTTTGCGATGCCCGCGGTAATCTTTGGCGTATCGCTGCTCTATGTCGCATCGACCGGGACCGATCAGGATGTGACCCAGCGGCTGCTCGCCTCGAAGGATGCAAAAACCGGCGTGCGTGGCCTGCTGTTGTCGCTGGTCGCCACGCTGCCAGTGGTCTCCGTGTTCATCACCATCGGGCTGCTGCTCCACGTGGTCTATCAGCGACCTGAGCTGATGGGCGGAAAGGTGCTGACGCTGGGCACCACGTTCGAGGGCCAGAAGATCAGCACCTTCATGCATTATATCCTGAACGAGTTGCCCCCGGGCCTGCGCGGGCTGGTCACCGCCGGGGTGTTCGCCGCCGCCATCTCAACCACCAATTCGGCGCTGAACGCGATGTCTTCGGTAATGGTGCAGGATTTTTACCGACCGTGGAAGGACCAGCGCGGCGGCGCGGAGGAGCGGCATTTCGTGATCGCCGGACGTTGGGGCATGGCGCTGGCCGGGCTGGCGATGTTCGCGATGGCGGTGCTGAGCTTCTACTGGCAGCGCGCGAGCGACAAGCCGCTGTTGGAGTTTGCTCTGCAGGTGATGGTGTTCGCCTATGCCGGGCTGCTTGGGGTCTATTTCACCGCGCTGTTTTCGCGCCGGGGCAATACCGCTTCGGTGATCGCGGCGCTGGTCGCGGGGTTCGTCACCGTGGCTTGCTGCCAGCCTTACCTGGTGGCCTTGCTGGGGCTGCCCGCGCTGCTCGGCCAACTGGCGTTCCCGTGGCAGCTGTGCATCGGGACTCTGGTGGCGACACTGGTGTGCCTGATCCCGCCCGGCCAGCGCGCGGCCGCATGACCACACCCAGCATCGTGTGGCTGCGCCGCGATCTGCGGCTGAGCGATCAAGCGGCGCTTTTGGCGGCTTGCACAGCGGGGCCGGTGGTGCCGGTCTTTGTGCTCGATGATGAAACTCCGCAGCACCGCAAAATGGGCGGGGCAAGCCGGTGGTGGCTGCACCATTCGCTGACCGCGCTGGCGGCGGCGCTGGAAGCCAAAGGCTCGCGGCTGATCCTGCGGCGCGGGAAAAGC
>JAYTIS010000013.1:0-4133 GCA_043731725.1 Novosphingobium sp. | reverse complement strand
CTTCAACTAACGTGTTGAATAATGTGCTTTTTCCTGCATTAGGCGGACCAGCGACGACCACCCGGTAACCCTCACGCAGTTGCTCGGCGCGCGGTCGGGCCAGCCACAACGTCAGCTCGGCCTCAAGCTCCGCCAGTTGCGTGACAAAATCAGCCGGGAGCAAGGCCACGTCATCCTCGTCACCAAAATCGAGCACCGCTTCGAGCGCAGCCGATTGCCTTAGCAGCGTGTCGCGCCACTGCGCCACCTGGTGCGAGAATGCTCCGCTCGCCATCGCCATTGCCGACTGGCGCTGCAGTTCGGTTTCGGCGGTGAGCAGGTCGGCCAGACCTTCGGCCTCAGCCAAGTCGATCTTGCCATTGACGAAAGCGCGGCGCGTGAATTCACCTGGCATGGCCGCGCGCAGCCCCGGCAACGCCGCCAGCGCCGCCTCCACCGCGCCGATCACCGCGCGGCCCCCATGACAGTGCAGTTCGAGCGTATCCTCACCCGTGGCGCTGTGTGGCGCTGGCAACCACAACACCAGAGCCTGGTCGATAGTCCCGCCCGCGGCGTCGCGCAACGCTGCGCTGGTGGCATGGCGTGGCACCGCACTGCGGCCAAGCAGCGCGAACATGGCCGCTGCGGCTTGCGGTCCGCTCACCCGCATCACCGCAATCGCGGCCGGCGGCGCGCCACTCGACAAGGCAAAAATCGTGTCGATCATAGTCCGCCCTGACCGAACATGCTCAGTCGTCCTTTTTCTTGGCCGCTCCTCCAGAAAACGCTGCGCCGCTTTCCATGAATTGTTGGAACAGCTTCAACCCCATCTGCCCCATCGGCGCGATACCTTTGGCAAAATCCTGGATTTGCTCGACGCTGCCCGCGCCTTTCATCGCCTTAGAGACCATATCGACGTAGACCGAGTTAGCCTTTGACACATCGGGCAGGCCCAGAAACGTGCGCGCCTCCTCGGGGGTACAGTCAATCTCGACATGGACTTTCATCGGGGTGTACTCCTAGCCAGCCGCAGTGGTGTCTTGTGGGCGATCAAGCTGGCATAGCCCCTTCACAAAGTCCACGCCACGCTTAGGATACCGGCAAATCGCTTCAGGAGATCAGGTAATGACCGAAACCGTGCAAATCGCTTCGCTGAAGCTTGACGGCACCGTCCCGGCCTATGTTGCGCGGCCTACTGGCCCGCCCAGCGCGGGCATCGTAGTCATTCCTGAGATCTTCGGGGTCAACGCCGGAATCCGCCAGAAGTGCGACGCTTGGGCTGAACTGGGCTATTTGGCGGTCGCGCCGGACATATTCTGGCGCTTCGCTCCCGGCGTTGAACTTGATCCCGATGTCCCGGATCAGTTGCAACAGGCGTTCGGGTATTTTCAGCAGTATGACACCGATCTGGGTATTTACGATATCGAGGCAGCAATTCGCTGGCTGCGCAGTCAAGACGCCGATAAGGTCGGCTGCGCGGGCTACTGCCTAGGCGGAAGGCTCGCCTATATGGCTGCAGCGCGGACCGATATTGACGCTTCGGTCGGCTATTACGGGGTGATGATCGACCAGATGTTGGGCGAAGCGCACCATATCGCCAAGCCGCTCATGTTGCACATCCCGACTGCTGATCACTTCGTCGGGCCAGCCGAACAGGCCGCGATCCACGCCGCGCTGGACGATCATCCGCGAGTCACGTTGCATGATTACCCCGGCCTCGACCACGGCTTCGCGGCCGAATTGGGCAATCGGCGCGATGCGGCCGGCGCGCAGCTGGCCGACGCGCGCACCGCTGCATTTCTGAAGGAGCACTTGGCATGAACGGCGAATACGGCTTGGCCACATGGCACGAATATATGGACAGCCACGGCGATCTGACACTGTTGGGCGCGATGGTGGCCGACGATGCGGTGTTCCACTCGCCGGTGGTGCATACGCCCCAGGTGGGCAAGGCCAAGGTCATGGCTTACCTCGGCGCGGCTGCGCAAGTGCTCGGCGGTGAGGGTTTTTCCTATGTTCGCGAACTGGTCGACGGCAATCACGTATTGCTCGAATTCACTCACGAATTGGACGGCATCCACGTTAACGGAATCGATCTGATCGAGTTCGACGACGCGGGAAAGATCAAGGATTTCAAGGTTATGGTTCGCCCGATGAAGGCCATGAACAAGCTGTGGGAACTGATGGCGGCGCAGCTTCAGGCGGCGGGGTGAAGCCGGCTTACTAAAAATTCCAGCCGCTCCGGCACCCCCAGCAGCGGCAAATCTATGACCTCATAGCCATAACGTCGCCATGCCGCAGTAACCGCCTCGTCGCTCGCGACGGCCTGATCCCAGGTCTGGATTCGCTCGTGATCTTGGCGGTAAATCGCCGCCCAGCCTGGGGCGCGGAAGATTGGGCCAGTGTAACGGATCTGGCGGCAGGCCGCATCCACGGACTTGGGCACCGGCAAGCCTGAAACATCGAGGAACCCCACCACATCGGGGAAGCCGCGGTCGAACAGCACGGGGCCCGGCTTGGCGGCAGCCGCTTCGAATTCACGCACATGCGCTTCGAGCATGGCTTCGGCGAACACCAGTGGGTCGGCTTCGCGCAGCGCCATCCCGCCGGGCTGCTGGAGCAAGCTGCGCGCAACTTCGGGCGAGGTAGCATAGCCCGCTGCTGCGGCAGCAATTAGCAACGTGGTTTTACCCGCCCCCGGCGCTCCAGTCAGCACCAATTGCCGGAATGGGAATCCCCTCAACCTGCACCAACTCAGTTGAGCAGCGCGAAATTGTTGACCAGCCCCCCGGTCGCGGCATCAAGCTCAGGCAAAATCCTTCTTAATCCATCGCGGCGTTGCGCGAGGTCTTCGAGCATGACGATCTGGCGCATTGCCCAATCAGCACACGAGCGTGTTTCGATGCCGTCATCAATCAGCCGGACAATGCCGTTATGGCGATCATCGGCTTCGATCATACCGATCAATTCGCCAATTTCCGCATTTTCGCCTTCGATCATTTGCAGGAAGTTGCGACCATTGTAGAGCAGAAAGCCAGACACTTGCGTTGCTAAATTGTTGCGAGCCGCGCCCGAAACAATCGCATCGACCTGGACATCGCTCAGGCCGTCAGCCGTGCTGATATAGACAATCCGCCGCACTTACCGGTTCCCCACCTTACTGGTTCATCGTCGCGAAGAAGTCTTCGTTGGTCTTGGAATCCTTCATCTTGTCGAGCAGGAATTCCATCGCGTCGATCGTCCCCATCTGCATCAGGATCCGGCGCAGCACCCACATTTTGGAGAGCTTGTCCTTGGCCACCAGCAGTTCTTCCTTGCGGGTGCCGGACTTGCCGACATCGAGCGCGGGGAAGATGCGCTTGTCCGAAACCTTGCGGTCGAGCACGATTTCAGAGTTGCCGGTGCCCTTGAACTCTTCGAAGATCACTTCGTCCATGCGGCTGCCGGTATCGATCAGCGCGGTGGCGATGATCGAAAGGCTGCCGCCTTCCTCGATATTGCGCGCCGCGCCAAAGAAGCGCTTCGGACGCTGCAGCGCGTTGGCATCGACACCGCCCGTCAACACCTTGCCGGATGACGGCACCACCGTGTTATAGGCGCGGCCGAGACGGGTGATCGAATCGAGCAGGATCACTACGTCACGCTGATGTTCGACCAGCCGCTTGGCTTTTTCGATCACCATTTCGGCGACTTGGACGTGGCGCACCGCCGGCTCGTCAAACGTCGAGGAGACGACCTCGCCTTTGACCGAGCGCTGCATGTCGGTGACTTCTTCGGGCCGCTCATCGATCAGCAGCACGATCAGATAGCATTCGGGGTGGTTGGCGGTCACCGATTGCGCGATGTTCTGCAGCAGCACCGTCTTGCCGGTGCGCGGCGGCGCGACGATCAGCGCGCGCTGGCCCTTGCCGATGGGTGACACAACGTCGATGACGCGGGCCGACATGTCCTTGCGGGCGCCGTCGTCGGTTTCGAGCTTCAGCCGTTCGTCGGGATAGAGCGGCGTCAAATTGTCGAAATGAACCTTGTGCTTGCCCGCTTCCGGATCTTCGAAATTGATGGTCGAAACCTTCAGCAGCGCGAAATAGCGCTCCCCGTCCTTGGGGCTGCGGATCGGGCCTTCGACCGTGTCACCGGTCCGAAGCCCGAAGCGG
>JAYTIS010000012.1:0-10288 GCA_043731725.1 Novosphingobium sp. | reverse complement strand
GGCCCGTATCGGCGCAATAATGTTGGCCGTCAATTAACGTTGAACGCACTGCCGATCGCCTGATGGATTAGACGGTTCTGTCAGCGTAAGTGCCCTGGTCGTCGAGGCCTGCTAGCGGGGCAAGATACGCTGCTACAAACCCAAGCCTGACAGTCCGTTCCGCTTCTGTGGTTGCCGACCGTAGTGCAAGGAGGATCTGTCCTTCAGGGTATGTGATCAAGTGCGCACTTCTGTTCGGCCTTTGGGTGCGGTGCTTAAAAATCGCTGGCCGGTATGGCGATCCGCGGATCAGGTCCAAATTTATTTCAGACACAGCAGCGGCGCTCACCCCCTGCTAAGTGGGGAGTTACAGAATTGCGAAATTTCATAACTCATGTCGAAACATGATCTCGGCAGTGGGCGCGACTTAAAGCGAAAAAAGTATGTGATACCCTTGCTGTGCACGACTGATCCAGGATGACCACCCTAGGCGCGCTCAATTCTCAGAATTACGTCCAATGCGGCGCCAATCAGGGGTTCCAAGCTTCCCTGAAGTTTCGGAGATTTCAGGCCTTGGCTTCGAAGAACTGGGCCTACCTGGTCCTCATCATCATGCGGCGCTTAACGAGTGCATCGCCGCGGAAATAGCCAATCGACGGTGGACAGCATATGGTCAGCGAGTTCGGCTTCGTTCATGGATAATTCCCTCTCCGTTCTTCCGACAACCAGCGTAATTCCGTCGTTTCAAACGCCAAATCACCCTTCACACGGGTGGGGTCGCAGGTTCAATCCCTGCCGCGCCCACCATGATTTCAAAAACTTGATCGTATACCTCCCCACTTCCATGAATAGGGTCAAGACCTCTGAGCCTGTGCCAAAAATTACCGTTGTTGTAACTGTCATGGTCTAATGCACGAATTGACTTTAGACAGACCCCTCGTGATAAGCCGATAGACATGAACCGCTGGTTTTCCCTATTGATCCTCGCTGCGGCGCTGCTTGGCCTGTTTGGCCAGGAAGCGGCGTTTGCGCGGTCAATTCCAGCCAATACGGCTGCTAAGACCGTCGTCGCGGCGCAAATGAGTCCCGAATGTGCTGCCATGATGAAGCTGGCAAAGCAGGCGCAACCATCAACTATGCCGTGCGAGGGAATGACCCCCGACTGTCCCGCCAAGATGGGTTGCGCAGTTACGCTGGCGCTGTCTGAACCGCTCGATTTCAACTCCGCACCGCAGTTCCGCGCACATCCGCCGACATTGCTGCCGGTCGCGCCTCTGATTGGTCGCGACACTGGCCCTGAGCCTGAGCCTCCAGCACTGCTTGGCTGAACCAAGGCGATGCGCTTGTGGCTGAAGTAACAGCCATCCCCGCAACGATTGTCTTTCCATCGATGGCAAATTGAAGGCGCGGCGCACGTCGCGCGTCGTCATCACCTCGGCCTGGTTTTTCCGAATAGGATATCTCCATGCGAACGATATTTCTGGCGCCGTTGCTAGCGCTAATGCCGAGTGTAGCGATGGCCGAACCGCTGACTTTCGACGCCGCGATTGCGCGGGCGACGCGTGATGCGCCATCGATCCAGGCCGGCGAAGCGGGGGTTGAGGCAAAGCGTTCGGCATCGATTGCGGCAGGCCGACTGCCCGATCCGACGCTGAGCGTGAGCCTCGACGACTTTCCTGTTTCGGGGCCATCTCGTTATAGCTTCACCCGCGATAGTATGACGGTCGAGCGCGTCGGGATCGAGCAGTCGTTCCCCAACCCAGCCAAGCGCCGGGCGCAACGTGCCAGCGCGCAAGCCGAAATAGGCCTGGCCGCGGGCGACCTCGCGCTTGAAAAGCAGTCTGTCCGGCTGGAAACCGCGCTGGCGTGGATCGACCTCTATTATGCCAAACGGCGGTTGGCCCAGCTGGACCGGCTGACGACGAGCCTCAATGATTTGCAATCGACTGTTGCTGCCCGGCTGGCTTCAGGGTCAGCCCGGCCTAGTCAGGTGCTAGAGCCAGCGCAATTGCGGGCGGCCGTAGCCGACCGGCGCAGCGAACTGGCCGCCGAAGCGGCCCGGGCCAAGGCACGGCTGGCGCGCTTTACGGGTGAACCGCAAGCCGATGTCGCGGGCCAGCCTCCGCTGCTGGCGGTCGATCGGGTAAGCCTGATCGCCGGGCTGCCCTCACTGCCCCGCCTGCTCGTGCTCGACGCTGGTATTCGCGGGGCCGAAGCCGATAGCGGGCTTGCTCGCGCAGACAAGCGCCCGGACTGGCGGGTCAACACATCCTATGGTCGCCGTGACCCGGTCTATGGTGATTTGGTTTCGGTGGGGATCAGTATCGATTTGCCGTTGTTTGCTGGGCGGCGGCAAGATCCCAAGATCGCCGCTCGCGCCGATCTAGAGACGCGGGCCCGCTTGATCCGCATCGCCGCCGAACGCGAACTGGCCGCCGCGCTTGATGGCGATCTGGCTGACCACGAAATGCACATGCAGCGGCTCGACAATGCCCGTAAAGTGCTAGTGCCGCTCGCCAAACGGCGTGCGGAGCTGGATATGGCGAGCTACGCGGCGGGAAGGCTCGATCTTGGTAGCGCGCTGCTCTCCAGCCTCGCACTGGCTGAGGCGGAAGTCGATGCGCTGGCGCGCGAAGCGGACGTCGCCCGCGATGCGGTCCGGATCAATTATACCTATGGGGGGATTCAGCCATGACGCTGAACAGGAAGATCGCGCTACGCTGGGGCGCCGGTGTGCTAGCAATCGCCTTGGTCGCGGGCGGCGGCGGGTATTTGCTGGGCCAGCACGGCGAACAGATCGGAACGCATGCCGGTTCTGCGCAATCCGAACGCAAGGTGCTCTACTGGTACGATCCGATGGTCCCGGCCGAGCACTACAACAATCCCAATTCGCTTTCGTCGATGGGGATGAAGACAGTGGCCAAATATGCCGAAGCCGCTCCTGCGGCCGATGCATTACCGGGTATCAGCGTTGATCCCGCCGCCAGTCAGAGCCTAGGCATGCGCGTTGTTGCGGCCCAGGTCGGCAGCTTGCCCGCTGGTTTGGCGGTGACCGGCACGATCGAGTTCAACCAACGGGACGTGGCTATCGTTCAGGCGCGTTCAAGCGGATTTGTCGCGCGCGTTTACGGCCGTGCGCCCGGCGATGTAATTGGTGCGGGCGCGCCAATCGCAGATCTGCAGTTGCCCGAATGGGGCGGTGCGCAGCTGGAATTCCTCGCGGTTAAACGGCTCGGGAAACGCGAGCTGACCGCTGCCGCACGCCAACGCTTGCGGCTGTTGGGCATGCCTGAAGGACTGATCAGCCAGGTCGAGCGAAGTGGCCGGACCAGTGGCATTGTCACAATCCGCTCGCCCATCGCGGGCGTTATCCAGACGCTCGACGTGCGCCAAGGCATGACGCTCAGCGCGGGACAGAGTTTGGCGCAGGTCACTGGCATTGGCACGGTCTGGCTCAACGCCGCGGTTCCTGAAGCGCAGGCGGGCAGCATCCGCGTTGGACAAAGCGCGGCAGTTTCCCTCGCTGCTTTTCCGGGTGACAGTTTCATGGGACGGGTCACCGCGATCCTGCCGACCGCGCAGGCTGACAGCCGCACGCTGTCGGTGCGCATTGAACTTGTTAATCGTGGCGGGCGACTGCGCCCCGGCATGTTTGCCAGTGTTAAGCTAGGATCAAGCGGCGGACCGGCACTGCTGGTGCCAAGCGAAGCGGTGATCCGCACCGGCACGCGCACCTTGGTTATGCTGGCGCTGGACGGCGGACGCTATCGTCCCGCCGAGGTGCGGACGGGCCGCGAAGGGGGCGGTATGACCGAAGTGCTGGCCGGACTTAACGCGGGCGAGAAGGTCGTCGCCTCGGGCCAGTTCCTGCTCGATTCCGAAGCGAGCCTGACCGGGATTGCCGCGCGGCCGATTGGCGGCGACAAGTGATTGCGGCGATCATCCGCGCCTCAGTCGGGGCGCGCAATCTGGTGCTGGCCGCCGCGCTGGTGCTAACTGCCCTCGGGGTGGCGGCGGTCAGGACCACCCCGGTGGATGCCCTGCCCGATCTGTCCGATGTCCAGGTGATCATCCGCACCAGCTGGCCGGGTCAGGCCCCCCAGATCGTTGAAAATCAGGTTACCTATCCGATCACTTCGACCATGCTTTCGGTCCCTGGTGCCCGCGTAGTGCGCGGCTATTCATTCACCGGCGATAGCTTCGTCTACGTGCTGTTCGACGACGGCACAGACCTTTATTGGGCGCGCAGCCGGGTGCTCGAATATTTGAGCCAGGTCCAGACCCGTCTGCCCGAAGGGGCGAAAGCCGCGCTCGGCCCGGATGCGACCGGCGTTGGCTGGATCTACGAATATGCATTGGTGGACCGGACCGGACAGCAAGATCTGGCGCAGCTGCGCTCGTTGCAGGACTGGTTCCTGCGGTTCGAACTCAAGACCGTTCCCGGCGTGGCCGAAGTCGCCAGCATCGGCGGCATGGTCAAAGAGTATCAGGTGACCGTCGATCCCCAGAAACTCGCCGCCTTTGGTGTGACCAGCACCGAAGTTGCCGAAGCTCTGAAGCGCGCCAATCAAGAGACCGGCGGCGCGAGCGTCGAACTGGCGGGCGCTGAATACACCGTGCGCGCCGGTGGTTATCTCAAGACACTCGACGATTTCCGCAGCGTGCCGCTGCGCACTGCGGCGGGCGGTATTCCGGTGACGCTGGGCGATGTCGCGAGCATGCAGCTTGGCCCGGAAATGCGGCGCGGGATTGCCGAACTCAATGGCCAGGGCGAGGTCGCGGGTGGTGTTATCGTGATGCGCCAAGGCCAGAACGCCCGGGCGGTGATCGCCGGGGTCAAAACCAAACTCGATGAGCTTAAGCAGAGCCTCCCACCCGGGGTTGAGCTGGTTACCACTTATGACCGCTCCGGCCTGATCGACCGCGCGGTGGAGAATCTGACTGGCAAGCTGTTCGAGGAATTCCTGATTGTCGCGCTGGTCTGTGCACTGTTCCTGTGGCACGCGCGCTCGGCGCTGGTCGCGATCCTGACACTGCCGCTTGGCATCCTGATCGCCTTTATCGTGATGCGCTTGCAGGGGCTTAACGCCAATATCCTGTCACTGGGCGGGATTGCCATTGCCATCGGCGCGATGGTCGATGCCGCGGTGGTGATGATCGAGAACGCGCACAAGCACCTCGAACGCTGGCGGCACGACCATGACGACAGCGAGCCGGACGCTCCGACCCGTTGGCGGCTCGTCACCGACGCCGCCGCCGAGGTTGGGCCAGCGCTGTTCCTCAGCCTGCTGATCATCACCTTCTCATTCCTGCCGATTTTCACCCTGCAGGGCCAGGAAGGCCGGTTGTTCGCGCCGCTGGCGTTCACCAAAACCTATGCGATGGCGGCGGCGGCGCTGCTTTCGATCACGCTGATCCCGGTGCTGATGGGGCTGCTGATCAAGGGCCGGATCCCAAGCGAGGAGGCTAACCCGGTCAATCGCTGGCTGGCGCGCGGCTATCGCCCGGTGATCGACTGGGTGCTGGCGCGGCCCAAGCAGACCCTGCTGATCGCCGCGCTGGTGTTCGCCACCAGCCTGTGGCCAGCACTACGGCTTGGCGGCGAATTCCTGCCGCAGATGAACGAGGGCGACTTGCTCTATATGCCCTCGGCGCTGCCGGGCCTGTCGGTGGCGGAGGCTGGTCATCTGCTCCAGCAAACCGACCGGCTAATCAAGACCGTGCCCGAGGTCGAGAGCGTATTCGGCAAGGCCGGCCGCGCCGACAGCGCGACCGATCCTGCCCCGCTTGAGATGTTCGAAACGACGATCAGCTTCAAACCCCGCGACCAGTGGCGGCCCGGCATGACTCCGGCGAAGCTGGTCGAAGTGCTCGATGCACGGGTGAAGGTCCCCGGTCTCGCCAACTTCTGGATTCCGCCGATCCGCAACCGGATCGACATGCTGGCAACCGGGATCAAAAGCCCAGTCGGGATCAAGGTCGCCGGGTCAAACCTGGCCGAGATCGACCAGACTGCCAAGCGGATCGAGCAGGTCGTGCGGGCGGTTCCCGGGGTCTCCTCCGCGCTGGCCGAACGGTTGACCGGCGGGCGTTATATCGACGTCGATGTCAACCGCGCAGCGGCGGCCCGCTACGGCCTCAATGTCGCCGACGTGCAAGCGGTGGTGTCGGGCGCGATCGGCGGTGAGGTTGTCGGGCAGACCGTCGAAGGATTGGCGCGCTATCCGATCAGTGTGCGCTATCCGCGCGAACTGCGCGACAGCGTGGACAAACTCGCGCAGTTGCCGGTGCTGACGCCCACGCGCCAGCAAATCACCTTGGGCACGGTCGCCAGCGTCCACATCAGCGACGGTCCGCCGATGCTGCGCAGCGAGAATGGCCGCCCGGTCACCTGGATCTACGTCGACGGACGCGGGAGCGACATGCAAGGACTGGTTAGCGACATCAATCGCGCGATCACCAGCCAGGTCACCTTGCCGCCGGGGGTGAGCATTTCCTACACCGGACAATACGAGTTTCTGGTCCGCGCGAAAGAGCGAATGAAGCTGGTCATTCCGGTTACGCTCACGATCATTTTCTCACTGCTCTATCTCACTTTCCGCCGCTGGGACGAGGCGCTGCTGATCATGGGCACGCTGCCGTTCGCGCTGACCGGCGGGCTGTGGCTGCTGTATTGGCTGGGCTATAACCAGTCGGTCGCAACCTCGGTCGGGTTTATCGCGCTGGCGGGCGTTTCTGCCGAGTTTGGCGTGGTCATGCTGATCTATCTGAAGCAAGCGCTCGAAGCGCGCGCAGACGGCAATATCGCCGCCGCCGTGCGCGAAGGTGCGCTGTTGCGAGTCCGGCCCAAAGCCATGACGGTCGCGGTGATCTTGGCCGGCCTGCTCCCGGTGCTGATCGGCAGCGGTGCTGGCTCAGAGGTAATGAGCCGCATTGCCGCGCCGATGATCGGCGGCATGCTGACCGCGCCGCTGCTGTCGATGCTGGTCATTCCCGCGGCCTATCTGCTGATGCGCCGCCGAGTCGCAGCCCCAGTTCAACCTCAAGGAGAAACTCTGTGAAAAATACTGTCGCAATCGCATCCAGCCTGACGCTGCTAACTTTGTTGGGTGCCTGCAAAAAGGAAGCCGAAGCGGTGCAACCCGCCGAAACTGCTGCTGCCGCGTCGGATGGAATGGCGGACATGCCGATGGCTGCAGAGATGAAGCACGGCATGGCAGCGGGAACAGTCACCGCGATTGACGCGGCCAAGGGTACGATCACGCTCGATCACGGCGCGATCACCACCCTGGGCTGGCCGGCCATGACGATGGGCTTTGCAATCAAGCCCGACCAGCTCGCGGGCATCAAACCTGGCGACAAGGTGAACTTCGAGATCGATTGGGACGGCAAAGCTGGAACCATTACGAAGATCGCCAAAGCTGGCACCTGACGTCTGGAGGCTGATCGACACTCACTGGCGCGGCCCGGTTAACGGGCTGCGCCAGCGTCGGTTGGCATATAGTGCGGCCTTCAATCAGCTCTGAACAAGTTCAGGGTGGCGTGCGCAGCGGAGGTTGCGCCCAGTTTGGCGAAGCGGCATAGCCCCCGCACCATGCATGACATCAAATTCATCCGCGAAAATCCTGAAGCGTTCGATGCGGGGCTGGCCCGGCGCGGGGTTGCGGCACTGTCAGCTGAAATCTTGGAGCTCGATGCGCAGCGCCGCGGCGTGGCGACGCAACTGCAGGAGGCGCAGAACCGGCGCAACGAGGCCTCCAAGCTGATCGGCGCGGCGATGGGCAGAGGTGATGCTGCCGAGGCCGAACGGCTTAAAGGCGAAGTCGCTGGGCTCAAGGAAACGCTACCCGCACTCGAAACCGACGAGCGCGATTTGAGCAAGCAGCTCGCCGATGCGCTGGCGATCATCCCCAGTCTTCCGGCCAGCGATGTGCCCGAAGGCAGCGACGAGAGCCAGAACGTGGAGGTCGCCCGCTGGGGCAATCCCCGAACGTTCGCGTTTACGCCCCAGGAGCACGCCGATATTGGCCCCTTGTTGGGCCTCGATTTTGAAACCGGCACGCTGATTTCGGGTGCGCGCTTCACGTTCTTGCGCGGGCAGATGGCCCGGTTGCACCGGGCACTCGGGCAATTCATGATCGACCTTCAGACTGTCCAAAACGGCTACACCGAATGCAGCCCGCCGGTACTGGTGCGCGATGAGGCGATGTTCGGTACCGACAAATTGCCCAAGTTCGCCGAGGATTCGTTCCGCACCACCGATGGGCGCTGGCTAATCCCAACTTCCGAGGTCAGTCTGACGAGTTCGGTGATGGGACAGATCGTTGAAAGTTCGGCGCTGCCAATCCGGATGACCGCACTGACGCTGTGTTTCCGCAGCGAAGCAGGGGCGGCGGGCAAAGACACCCGCGGCTTCATCCGCCAGCATCAGTTTGAAAAATGCGAATTGGTCAGCGTGACCCGCCCCGAAGACAGCCCCGCCGAACATGAGCGGATGACGACCAGTGCAGAATCGATCCTGCGCGCGCTCGACTTGCCTTATCGCAAGGTCTTGCTTTGCACGGGCGACATGGGTTTCGGGGCGCAAAAGACCTACGATCTGGAGGTCTGGCTGCCGGGACAGAACGCTTACCGCGAGATTTCCTCCTGCTCCAACTGCGGCAATTTCCAGGCGCGGCGGATGAACACGCGTTATCGGCCCGACGGCGCAAAAGGCACGGAATTCGTCCACACGCTTAACGGTTCGGGCCTGGCAGTTGGCCGCACGCTGGTGGCGGTGTTGGAGAATTACCAGCAGGAAGACGGCTCGGTCACGGTTCCTGCCGCGCTGCTGCCGTACATGGGCGGGATCACCGCTTTGGTGCCAGAACCGGGAAAATCGTGATGCGCATTCTGCTGACCAACGACGACGGCATTCACGCGCCGGGGCTTGAAGTGCTTGAGGCCATTGCGCGCCAGTTTTCCGACGATGTGTGGATTGTCGCCCCCAGCGAAGAGCAATCGGGCGCGGGCCACTCGCTCACGCTCGGCCGTCCGGTGCGGCTGCGCCAGCATGGCGAGCGGCGCTTTGCAGTTTCGGGCACGCCGACCGATGCGGTGATGATGGCCTTGCGCAAAGTGCTGCCGGATGCACCAGATCTGATCCTGTCCGGGGTCAATCGCGGTGCCAACCTGGGCGATGATGTGACCTATTCGGGCACCGTCTCGGCCGCGATCGAGGGTGCGTTGGCAGGAATTCGCTCGGTCGCGCTAAGCCAGGTCTATGCGAAGGAAGGCATGGGCGATGCCGTTCCGTTCGCCGCCGCCGAAGCCTGGGGCGCTAAGGTCCTCGCCCCGCTGCTCGGCGCGCCGTTTGCCCCGCGCACCATGGTCAACGTCAACTTCCCGCCAATCGCTGCCAAGGCGGTGCAAGGCATCCGCGTGGTCCGTCAAGGCTTCCACGATTATGCGCGCGGATCGGTAGTTGAAGGGACCGACCCGAGGGGCTACGACTACTTCTGGTTCGGCTTGCACGGGATTGAGCATACCCCCGGCCATGCCACCGACCTTGAGGCGATTCAGGACGGCTATGTGTCAGTGACCCCGCTCCAGCTCGATTTGACTCACGACGGTTCGCTGGCCGCGCTGGCTGGACGCTATTCGGGATGATCGGGCGGCTGGGTCTTTGCTGTGCAGTCGCGGCGCTCAGCGCCATGCCGCTGTTGGCCAAGGACACCGCCAAACCGGCCCACGCGGCTCCCAAAACCAGCGCGCCTGCCAAGATCAAGGCCGATCCCAAGGTCGAAACCAGCCACATTGTCCAACCTGGCGAAACGCTGGGCGGGATCGCCGAGCGCGCCGAAGTGCCGCGCGTACTGATTATCGAAACCAACCGACTCAAGCCGCCCTACGCGGTTAAAGCCGGGCAAAAGCTGGTGATGCCGCGCCGCCGCAGCCACACGGTCAAGGACGGTGAGACCGGCTTCGACATCGCTATGGACTATGGCGTGCCGTGGGATGTGATTGCCACTGCCAACGGCCTGCAGCGCGATGCAAAGGTGAAACCGGGGCAGAAGCTGGCGATCCCGACTTTGGCGACCAGCTCTAGTGCCTACCCCGCCGCCGCCATCTATCCCTCAATTTCAACCGACCCGCCCAAGGGCCTGCCCGATACCATCGCGCCAGCTTTCGTCTGGCCGGTCGAGGGCAAATTGCGCCGCGGTTTTGTCGTTGCCGGCGGCACGCAGCCCCCGCACGACGGGATCGATGTGCTGGCCGATGAGGGCACCGCAGTACGTGCCGCGGGCAAAGGCGAAGTCATCTTCGCGGG
>JAYTIS010000011.1:0-2947 GCA_043731725.1 Novosphingobium sp. | reverse complement strand
CATCGGGAAGTTGGTGCTGCTGCCCTATCTCAGTTCGGGCATGCCCGGCGATCCCAAGGATATCGCGGATACCGTGCTCGGCACCCAGGTCCGCTTTGTCGGTGCCGGCGCGATGGCGGTGGCGGCGATCTGGTCGCTCATCCGCATTTCGGGTTCGATAATCCGAGGTCTCGCGGGTATTGCTGCGACCGCCCGCGCACGCAAAGCGGGTGAGGCGATCAAGCTGACCGAGCGCGACCTGCCCGGCGGGTGGGTGCTTGGCGTTAGCGCTTTGATGTTCCTGCCGATCCTTTGGCTGATTTACAGTTTTGTGCAGGGCGGGCCACTCGCTGGCTCGATCCCTTCGGTGTTTGTGCTGTCGGTGCTGTTTATTGCCATCGTCGGGATATTTACCGCAGTGGTGACCGGCTACATGGCTGGTCTTGTCGGCACGTCGAACAGCCCGGTTTCGGGGGTCGGTATTCTTTCGGTGTTGATCGTCTCGGTGCTAATCGCGGCCATGTTCGGTGGCACCGTCGCCGCAGCGGACCGAGCCCCGTTGATTGCTTTCGCGCTGTTCCTTGTTTCTTTCGTGTTCGGAATTGCGATTGTCGCCAATGACAACTTGCAGGACCTCAAGACCGGGCAGCTCGTTGGATCGACGCCGTGGAAGCAGCAAGTTGCTCTGATCATCGGTGTGCTTGCCGGGTCGCTGGTTTTGCCGCCTGTGCTTCAGCTTCTGGCGACCAGCTTTGGCTTTGCCGGGGCACCGGGCGCGGGCCCCAATGCCCTTGCTGCACCCCAAGCCTCGCTGTTCGCAGCAATCGCGCAAGGGGTGCTGGGCGGTTCGATGCGCTGGGATCTGCTCGCCATCGGCGCGGCCATCGGAGCGGTGGTTGTTGCCATCGACGAAGGCTTGCGCGCTACGGGCAAGCCACGCCTGCCACCGCTCGCCGTGGCGATGGGGATTTACCTGCCGGTCACGGTGGTACTGCCGACGGTTATTGGCACGGTCATCGGACACTTTTGGAACAAGATGGCGCAGCGCACTTCGCGTCCCGAATTCACCGAACGTCTCGGCGTGCTGTTGGCCACCGGGCTGGTGGTCGGGGATAGCTTATGGGGCCTCGTTTTTGCCGGTGCAGTGGGTGCAGTGGGTAATCCCAACAAGCTTGCGGTGGTCGGGCCCGGTTTTGCGACCTATGCCGAATGGATCGGCCTTGCGGCGCTCGCCGCGATGCTGTGGTTCAGCTACGCGCGGACGCGCCAGCGCGCCTTGGCGGCCTAGCCGTTGTTCACCACGCGGCGCACGCAGCGCAGCGTGGTGTTGGCACCCGCGGCGTCTGTCTTGCGCATGAAACCCGTGGTAATGCGGCGAAAGATCTCACCTTCCTTGGGCCCGCTCGTGAAAGTCAGCATATCGCCGGTGAGCAGGTAAGTGCCGCGCCCTTGCGCGCTGCGATAGGTGTTGGCGTTGACGACCTCGAAATCCTCGCCCGCCACGTGCAGCCCCACCGCGCCGCCGGCATCGCCGGGCAGTTCACAGTGCCAGGCCCCGGGATCGAGGTGGCCGATCGGGCCGCCGGGGACCGCCAGCACGGGGCCAGCGGCAGTCAGCAGGGCAACGACAAGGGTGGGGGCAAGTATGGATTTCATCGGGGGGGCCTTTCGGTCATGCTCGATTAGCAGGAACTGAACCAGCCTGCCACTGCCCGCAGACCTTGCGCGCACCTTGCCCTTGGGCGCCGTGCACGCTAAGGGCGCGTCCTTCCGGTGTGAAGCCGGAGCTCTTTCTCAGCTTGAAGGCACGTGCAATGGCCAAGATCAGCGGCGTGGACATTCGTCCCGGCAACATTCTCGAATACGAAAAGGGCATCTGGAAAGTCGCCAAGACCCAGCATACCCAGCCGGGCAAGGGCGGCGCCTTCATGCAGGTCGAAATGAAGAACCTGATCGACGGCCGCAAGACCAACGTTCGCTTCCGCAGCCAGGATACGATCGAGAAGGTCCGGCTCGATACCAAGGATTTCCAGTACCTCTACGCCGATGGCGACGCGTTGGTGTTTATGGACAAGGACAATTACGAGCAGATCAACCTCGCCAAGGACCTGCTGGGTGATGCCGCAGACTTCCTGCAGGACGGGATGGATGTCGTGCTCGAACTGTGGGACGAGCGCCCCGTCAGCGTCGAACTCCCGGCCCAGATCGAAGCTATGATTGTTGAAGCCGATGCCGTGGTGAAAGGGCAGACCGCCTCGTCCAGCTTCAAGCCTGCGGTGCTCGACAACGGCGTGCGCGTGATGGTCCCACCGCATATTGCCAGCGGCACCCGGATTATCGTCGACGTGTACGACCGCACGTATGTCGGCAAGGCTGATTAGGCTCAGTCATGGCAGTTATCTCCGCGATCATCCGTGTTATGGAAAAGGCCGCGCGCAAGGCCGGTCAGCGCCTGCGCCGCGACTTTGGTGAGGTCGAGCACCTCCAGGTCAGCCGCAAGGGGCCGGCCGACTTCGTCTCGAAGGCCGACCAGCGCGCCGAACGCACGCTTTATGACGAGCTGCTGCTGGCGCGCCCCGAATGGGGCTTCGTGCTCGAAGAAGGCGGCGTGATCGAGGGCAGCCCGACCAGCCCGCGCTGGATCATCGATCCGCTCGACGGGACCAGCAACTTCTTGCACGGTATCCCGCATTTCGCGATCTCGATCGCCGCGCAGGAGCCGAAACTTGACGGCAGCGGTTGGGGCGATGTGGTTGCGGCTCTGGTTTACCAGCCGCTCACCGACGAAAGCTACTGGGCCGAACGCAGCCGCGGGGCCTGGTTGCAGGATCGCCGTTTGCGCGTTTCCTCCCGGCGGCACCTGGATGAGAGCCTGATCGCCACCGGCATCCCCTTCGCGGGCCGCGGCGATGCGCCTGAATGGACGCGGATTTATAACACGCTCGCGCCGCAAGTCGCCGGCATCCGC
>JAYTIS010000010.1:0-1882 GCA_043731725.1 Novosphingobium sp. | reverse complement strand
GATCGACGTTGCGGCCAAGGCGATGCCGGGCCTCGCGCGGACGATCAAGGGCCTGATCAGCAAGGACTTCAAGATCCACGGCGAGATGATCGCCCCGCGCACGCGGTTCAACGCCTCGCTTTCGCCCAACCGGGTGGTCGAGGGACGCAGCGTGCCGCTCGCCGACATCAAGATGATCCGCCAGGCAGTCCCAGGGGCCAAGGTCAACGATGTATTCCTCGCCATTGTCGGCGGGGCGATGCGCAAATACCTGCTGAGCAAGGACGACCTGCCTGACCGCACGTTGACCGCGATGGCACCGATCTCGGTGCGTGGCAGCGATGAAAAGGGCGACATGGGCAACCAGGTCGCGGCGATGATCGCTCCGCTTGGCACGCATCTGGAGGATCCGCTCGAACGGTTGGCTTATGTCAATTCGCAGACGGTCAATTCTAAGGCTATGACAGACGCGATCGGCGCCCGCAACATGACCGAGATGAGCAAGGTTAGCCCCGCGCTGTTCATGGCCCTGGGCGCACAGCTCTATTCCCGACTGGGTCTGGCTGACCGGATGGGCCCGCCATTTACCACCGTGGTCACCAATGTACCCGGGCCGCCGGTGCCGATCTATTCGACCGGAGCGCGGCTCGAAAGCATGATGGGCCTCGTTTGCCTGACCGACGGGATGGGGCTGGGCCACGTGGTGCAAAGCTACGTCAAGGAAGCCACCATCGCCTTTACCGCCGACCGCAAGTTAATGCCCGATCCGGAATTCTACGCGGATTGCATTCAGGAAAGCTTCGACGAACTGCGCGATGCTGCGCGGGCTGTGCTGGCAGAGGCGCCGTCTGCGGCCGCGCCCACCAAGGAACCAAAGCCGGAACAACCGGTTACTTCGACAACCAAGGCTAAGCCTGCGGGCAAAAAGAAATCAGCCGACAAACCTCGAAAGGCCGCGAAGAAATGACTGCAACCACCGCCGCACGCGATGCGCTTGAAATCGAAGCGCGCCCGCCGCACCGGCTGCTGGCGCTGGCAGAAGGGCGCGCGGTGTTCGAGCTTGCCGCCTTCATCGCCACCCGTCCGATCCTTGGTCTGCTGCCCAAGGGCGATGGCCATCCAGTGCTTGTGCTGCCCGGTTTCATGGCTTCAGACAGCTCAACCAAACCGATGCGCCGATTGCTCGATGACCTCGGCTACGCCAGCTATGGCTGGGACCTTGGCCGGAACGTCCGCGTCGATTTGCAGCGCGTCCACGAAATGGAAGCCCTGCTGCTCAAGATCCAACAGGAGAGCGGCCGCAAGGTCTCGATCGTCGGGTGGAGCCTGGGCGGGGTCTTCGCCCGCGAACTAGCTAAGCTGCAACCCCAAGCGGTCCGTCAGGTCATTTCGCTGGGCAGCCCGATCCATGACGACCGGCGCCATACCAACGCCTCGCGGCTGTTCGAGTACTTTAACGGCAAGGACCCCGAACCGGTCAAGAAGGGCCATTTCACTGGCCTCGAAAAGGCACCGCTGGTGCCGACCACGTCAATCCTGACCAAGACTGACGGGATCGTTCACTGGCGCGGTTCGGTGCAGCATCCGCAGGCCGACAACGCCCAGACCGAGAATATCGAGGTCCTGGCCAGCCATGTCGGGCTGGGGGTAAATCCCAGCGTGATGGTCGCACTGGCTGATCGGTTGAAGCAGCCCGAAGGTGCATGGAAACCCTTCGCCCCGCGCCTGTCACAGCGCTGGATGTTCCCAAAGTCACGCTTGCACTAAGGTTCCCCTAGTAAGCGCGGCCATCCACCTGAACGTTGCGGATCTGACCGCTGGTGTCGACCGAACAGGTGAAGTTGCCGCCTTCGGCGGCGCGTCCTTCAACCCGCCAGCCATCGCCGTCACGGTTGATCGTCTC
>JAYTIS010000009.1:0-3662 GCA_043731725.1 Novosphingobium sp. | reverse complement strand
GCTGGTGGCGAAAAACGTGTCGACCAACTGGCTGATCTGGTAAATTCCCGCACCGAACGTGGCGGGGAAGATCCGCCACAACAGCACTTTGGTATCGGGGGTCATTTTTGGCCAGTGCAGGCGCAGGTGGATCCCAGCGCGCCGCGCTGACCACCACAGGTAGATAAGCTGCAGTACGCCCGCCAGCGGCAGCGCCCAGCTTTGCGAAAAAGCCTTGAGCGTATCGCTGTAATCGAACCACCAACCCCACAGCAGCCCGCCGATTAGCGCCAGATTGAACAGCACCGGAGCGAACGCGCCGGGCGCAAACCGGGTGCGTGCGTTGAGCATACCCGAAAGCAGCGCGACCACACTGACCAGCCCTAAGTATGGGAACGTGATCCGGCTGAGCGTGATTGAGAGTTCGAATTTGCCAGGAATATGCTGATACTCGCGGGCCAGCAGCCACACGATCCCTTCCATGCCAGCGATACACAGCAGCGAAAAGCCGAACAGCACCCATACGAACACCGACAGTACATCGTTGGCGAAATGCGCCGCCTCGGCCTCACCCTCAGCCGGATCGTGCAGTTTGCGGGTATACATCGGCACAAACGCAACGCTGAACGCGCCTTCAGCAAACAGGCGGCGGAAGGTATTGGGAAGAGTGAAGGCCAGCTGGAACGCATCGGCCGCCAGCCCGGCGCCAAACAGCCGCGCAAACAGCATGTCGCGCATAAAGCCGAAGACCCGGCTGACCGCGGTGAGGCCGCCGATTGTCCCGACGTTCTTAATAAGGCTCATCCGCGTACTTCCCCTGGAACAGAATGAGCAGCATTGCTCAACTCAAGCCGTGCCGACCGGTGCCCCGACACCGCTGTCTTCGCCCTGCTGTGCCGAAAGCTGGGCAAGGTAGATACCGTTGAAATCTATCGGTTCGAGCAGCAGCGGCGGGAAGCCCGCATCGCGCACCGCATCCGAGATTACCCGGCGCGCGAACGGGAACAGCAACCGCGGCGCTTCGGCATAGGTGAAGGCGTGCTTTTGCGAATCTTCCAGATTGCGCATGCCGACCAGCCCGCCATAGGACAATTCGACGATGAATGCGGTTCCTGCTTCCGCCTTGGAATTAATCGAGATTTTCAGTTCGATCTCACTCACCTCATCGGTGATGTCGCGTGCACCGATGTTAAATTGGACGTCGATCGTCGGCGCATCACTCCACTGGAATGATTCGGGTGCATTGGGATTTTCGACCGAGAGATCCTTGATATATTGTGAGATAATCCCGGCTGACGGCAGTGTGTCCTCGCCATTGGGCTGCGGACTGCCGAGATCGAGATCAGTGATGATATTGCCTTCGTCGGACATGGCTTTTGCGGCTTTCGCTGGTCGAAATTGAACGTGGCCGCGCGCCTAGCATCGCGGCGCGGACGGGTCGAGAATTATATCTGACGCGCGCTTTTCTCACCGCCAGAAGCGCAACAGAACAAAAAACTCTTCATTACGACCCCAAAAATTGCACCGATCCGCTCATCCACGCGTTGTTCATTTGTCATTGCTACCTATTTGACATTAGACTGAACATATAATTTCATGTGAGCCGCACCGGGCGGCAGGGACCCGAACCTTGGACAAGACCGTCGAAATCGTCATCCTCGCCATGGTTGCGGCCTTTCTGGGCCTACGGCTCTATTCGGTATTGGGGCGCCGGGCCGAGCACGAAGAGCAGCCTCGGCTTGAGCCCAAGTTGGACGCCCCGCGCATGCCCGCCCCGGAACTAATTGATCGCGGAGGAACCGGCGTGCCGCCGCGCGTGCTGGTGCCAGGCGTGACACCAGCGATTGAACGCGCGCTCAAGGAAGTGGCGCTGGTCGATAAGCGATTCGATTTGCTGGCCTTTATTGAAGGCGCCAAGGGTGCATACCGGATGGTGCTCGAAGCCTTCTGGAGCGGCGAGCGCGAAGCCCTCGCCAAACTGTGCGATGTCGATGTGCTCGAAACCTTTGTAGCTGCGATTGATGTCCGCGAAGCTGTCGGCGAAAAGCTGACCAACCGGCTGGTCCGGATCGAAGATGCGGTAGTGGTCGCCGCTTCGCTCGAAGCCGGTGTGGCGCGGATTGCGGTACGGTTTACCGCCGATATTTCAGCGGTTACGCGCAATGCCGCCGGTGAAGTGACCGCCGGATCGCTCAACGACGCGATCGAGGCGCGCGATGTGTGGACTTTTGCTCGCGCGACCAGCGCGGCCACACCCGATTGGCTACTCGACGAAACCGACGAGGGCTGAGCTTAATGCCCGTGCCGCGCAAGCTGGCCGCAATACTGCTGCTGCTTGTGCTTTCCGCTTGCGTGCGGATCATCCCGGGTGGCAACCCGCACGTCCAAGTCTTGCCGCCCAGCCCAGTCCCCGCCCCCTCCGCTTCGCCGACAGTGGGCAGCGCTGCGTTACTGGGGCTGCATTCCGGGCCCAGTGTGGCAAGTTTCAAGCTGGCCGGCAGCGACGCGCGCGGGGCCCTGGCTGCGTTCCGCTCTAGTTGCCCCAAGCTGCTGGCGCGCACCGATAATTCGGGGCTGACCCGGAACGCCGATTGGAAGCCGGCCTGCGATGCCGCCTCCGCCTGGCCCGCCGCGCAAGCCTCCAGCTTCTTCGAAACGTGGTTCGAGACTGTGCGCGTGGGCGACGGCAAGGCCTTTGTCACTGGCTACTACGAGCCCGAGATCGCCGGAGTGCGTAACCGCCAACCCGGCTTTGACGTACCGGTCTATGCGCTGCCGCCCGATCTGATCCGCGCCCGCGAAGGAGACGCCCCGCTCACCGAAAAAGGCACCCAACCGCTCGGCCGCTATGATGAGAACGGACAGTTCGTTCCATATTTTGACCGCGCCGCGATCGAAGATGGCGCCTTGGCCAGTAAGGGCCTAGAAATTGGTTGGGCAGCCGATCCGGTTGAGCTGTTTTTCCTGCAAGTGCAAGGTTCCGGCCGGCTGCGCGCGCCCGATGGTTCGGTCATCCGGATCGGCTATGCCGGGCAGAACGGCCAAGGATATACGGGAATCGGCAGCGTGATGCGCGCTCAAGGCCTGATTGGCCCAGCGCCGGGACAGTATTCAGGCTCGATGCAGGGGATCATGCAATATATCCGCGAGCACCCCGAGGACGGCAAAGCTCTGATGCGTCAAAACCAGAGCTATGTATTTTTCAAATTGATCAACGGCGATGGACCTTACGGCGCGCTGGGTGTGCCGGTGCGCGGCGGCGATAGCGTGGCGGTCGATCCATCATTCGTGCCGCTAGGCGCTCCGGTGATCCTATCGCTTGACCGCATCGAGGCCAACGGCCTGTGGGTGGCGCAAGATACCGGCGGGGCGATCAAGGGTCCCAACCGATTTGACAGTTTCTGGGGTGCGGGCGAGGCGGCACGGACCACTGCGGGCGGCATGAGCGGACGCGGCGACGCTTGGTTGCTGTTGCCCACAGGCACGGTCAAACGCCTGACCGGCCAATAATGCGCCCGCGCCGCAGCCTTAGTCGCGAGGAGGCCCGGCTGTGGGCAGCGGTTGCAGGTACGGTAAAGCCGATGGTGGGTAAGAGTGCACCGACGGTGGCTAATGCACCAGAACCCAGTGGTACGCCCAAGGACGTTGCGCGAATTGCGCGAACTGTGTCCACTCCGCTTGCT
>JAYTIS010000008.1:0-1561 GCA_043731725.1 Novosphingobium sp. | reverse complement strand
GCGCTATTGGCCGGCGCCGGACTGGCTTGATCGGGCACGTCCTGGGCAATTGCGGCGCCCGCGAACAGTGAGGCTGATAGGCCTATGGCGCACAAGCGGCGCGCCGGAATCGGACGAAAAAGTGCTGGCACGATCGATTTTTCCTTAATTCCCAACGCAATGAGCTGGTAGGCGCTGTGGCGCACTGCCCCTGAACCCAGCCTTAGCGGTTAAGTCCTTTCAAAGCCAAGTGCAGCGAGAATGTGCTGCCCTTGCGGAAGGTGCCGATGGGGTCATGATCGCGGCGCCAGGTTAGCCCGAGTTCAAGGCAGTCGTCGCTGTAAAGGATGCCGAGCCGGTCGCGCACCTGGGCAAAGCCATTGGCCAATGACGAGGGATCTTCCTTGGCGTTGGTGAGGTCAATCACCGTCGAGCCGAACACCGACCAGTAATGCGCGAACAGGATCCGCGCGGCGAGGCGCAATTCCTCCTTGTCGCGCAAGTCCTCGATGCTCGGATCGATGTTGCGGTTGAGCCGCAAATACCCAATCTGGGCATAGGTCTGGTCGGAGCCGAAGGTGAGGTCGACTTCATTGCGGCGAACCGCGAGTTTGTCCTTGTCGAGACGGAAGCGGTGGGTCAGGTCGATGAACCGGCCGTACCGGATCCTGGTTCTTCCAACCACGTCTGAAATCCGCCCGGTAAGCCCCGTGCCGTCAGGAAAAACCGAAGTTCCGCTGACCAATCGGTAGCTTTGCCCGACAGTGGTGGAGATCGACAGATTGGGCCGCTCGAGATTCCAGTCCACGCCATAGGTCACGCGCGACTGATCCTCCCAGCGGTCGTAACCGGGGAAGCGGTTGAGCGCGAACAGATTGCTGTCCTCGAGGTCGACCGAGCGCGCGTCCTCGTTGGGAATGTCCAGGTTGGAGGTCTTGGGCGTGAGCACGAACTGGACCCGCGGAGTCAGGCGCTGCACTCCGCCCAGCAAGGGGCCCGCAAAAGGCCATTCGATGTCCGCTGCCAAAGCCGCGATGGCGCGGGCGTGCCAGCCATCGGTTCCGCGATAGCTTGGAACGCTCGTACTCAGCGCATTATCGGTATGGTAGATGTCGCCGCGGCCATAAGCGGTGAGCACCAACTCCTGGCCCCACGGGGTCAGTTTGTGCATGTCCCAGCGGGCGCTGGCGAAGGCGCGCTGGGTATCCTGTCCCTGAAGACGGGTGATGGCCAGGCTATTGGCTTCGAGTTCGACCTTCCCGCCGGCGAGATCGTCCAGCCTGAAACGCGCATCGATCGCCGGCAAGGCGATTGGAATCTGCTTTTGCTTGTCGTCGGCGCGAAGGCCCTCGAAGGCCCAGCCGGCGATGGTGATATAGCTGTCAGGGGTGATGCGCTCGGCATTGACGAAATTGCGCAGCCGGTCGTCGCTGGTGATGTCGTAGCGCCGGGTCACGGTCTTGTCGCTGGCGATCCGAAACGCGCTGGTGATGCTCCACGCGGGGCTCAGCTGCCATTTGCCATTGGCTTCGAAATAGGCGCGGATGCCCTTGTTGTTGGCGGCGGTGGTCGCGCCGGTCGC
>JAYTIS010000007.1:0-3027 GCA_043731725.1 Novosphingobium sp. | reverse complement strand
GGCAGCGAACACCACCACTTTGCTATTGGCCACGACGATGACGAGTTGGTTACGCTGGTCTGCACATTGCTGAGCGATGCTGAACACCGCCTCAGGCTTGGTTCGGCAGCACGGCACTTTGTCGTCGATACACTGAGCTGGTCGGCAACGCTTGCCCCGCTCGCTGCCATGCTGGACCTGCCCGCTAGGGCCGCACGCGATGCCGCCTGACGCACTGACCGCTCCGCTTCCGCTTACGACCACCGTCCAAGATTCACGCTGGCGACAGAGCTTAATTTTACTGGTGCTCACGTGGTGTGTGCTGATTCTAGCATTCTTCAGCGATTGGCTGGCGATGCTCGATCAATGGTGGAACAGCTCGACCTATAACCACGTCTTGCTAGTCCCCGCGATTGTCGGTTGGCTGATCTGGCAGCGGCGCGGCGCGGTTAGCCAGTTGAGCCCGGTTCCGTGGCGTTGGGGCTTGCTGGCACTGGGCGCCGCGGTGTTCTTTTGGGTCCTGGGTGCCTTTGCCGGGTTCGACCTGCTGCGCCAAAGCGGAGCCGTTGCAATGCTTCCCGCCAGTGCGTTGCTGCTGCTCGGCCCACGGGCGTTCGCCGCCTTGCTGTTCCCGTTCGCTTACATGGTGTTTCTAGTGCCGTTCGGTGACGAACTGGTCCCGCCGTTGCAGACGTTCACCGCCCAGCTGGCCGTCTGGCTGGTCCACGCCAGCCAGGTCCCGGTGACGATCAACGGCGTGTTTATCGATACTCCCGCCGGGCTGTTCGAAGTGGCTGAGGCCTGTTCGGGGGTCAAATTTCTGATCGCGATGATCGCGCTGGGGGTGCTGGTCGGCAATGTCTGCTTTGTTGGCTGGCGGCGGCGGCTGGCATTCTTTGCGCTGTGCGTGGTGGTACCGATCCTCGCCAACGGTGTAAGGGCCTGGGGGACGATCTTTGCCGCGCAATATGTCGGGGTGGAGCGCGCAGGTGGGATTGATCACCTGATCTATGGATGGGTATTCTTTGCCATTGTGATCGCGGCAGTGCTGGGATTGTCTTGGGGCTGGTTCGATCGCAAGATCGATGATCCGCTGGTCAACGTGGCGCGTCTTACTGCTTCACCGTGGCTGGTTAGGGCGGAGCGATCGCCAATTTCACAATTGGCGGCTGTGCTGGGCGCCGCAATTTTGGTGCTTGGCGGGATTGCTTGGGCAGGGGCCGCCGATGCGCTGACCGCATCGATGCCGAACCAAGTGTTTCTACCGCAAGTGCCGGGGTGGCAGCGCGTGCCCTATCTGCCGCAAGCCGCGTGGCAACCGCGCGCCGGCGGGGCGGATCACCGGTTGCTTGGCCGCTATCGCGACGCCGCCGGGAATGAAGTTGACGTGTTTTACGCGCTTTACGCAGCCCAAGGTGAAGGGCGCGAAGCGGGCGGGTTCGGGCAGGGGGCGATAATCACCGAAAGCGATTGGTCATGGACTAGTGCCGGACCCAGCGCTGGGCCGGCGCGATCAGACCGGTTGATGGCAGGCGACAAGATCGAGCGAATTGCGCTGACCTATTATCGTTCCGGCGAGCTTTTGACTGGCAGCAATGTTCGGCTCAAGCTGGCCAATATTACTGATCGGCTACTACTGCGTCCGCGCTCCACCGCCATGTTGATCCTGTCAGCCGAGCAACGCCCCAGGCACAACGCGACATTGGCGTTGGGTACCTTTCGCCAGGCAATCGGCGAACCCGGTCAATGGATGGACCGCATCGGCCAAGCCCGCTAAGCGCGCACCATGTGCGGCATTACCGGGATCTTTCACCTCATCACCCCCAAGCCGGTTGATCCGGCGCGGATTGAGCGGATGGGCGCGGCAATGGCGCATCGCGGGCCTGACGGGCAGGGTGTATGGACCGCGCCGGGGGTCGGCTTAGGCCACTTGCGCCTGTCGATCATCGATCTGGCTGGATCGCCGCAACCGATGGCCTCAAGCGATGGCCGTGCGATGCTGGTCTTCAATGGCGAGATCTACAATTATCGCGAACTGCGTGAGGAATTGCGCGGCAGCGGTGCCGAATTCCGCACCGATGGCGATAGCGAAGTGATCCTCGCGGCGTGGCAGCGCTGGGGCCCGGCCTGCGTCACCCGTCTGCACGGTATGTTCGCCTTCGCAATCTATGACCTGGAAGCTCGCACGCTGTTCCTCGCGCGCGACCGATTAGGCGTAAAACCACTGTTCTACGCCCCGCTGAGTGATGGCAGTCTGGCGTTCGCGTCTGAGCTTAAGGGACTGCTGGCAAACCCGCTGCTGCGCCGCGAAATCGATCCACTGGCAATCGAAGATTACATGACCTGGGGCTATGTCCCCGATCATCGCTCAATCTTGGCCGGGGTGCACAAACTGCCGGCCGGGCACACGTTGCTACTACGTCACGGCTCGCCGTCACCAGCGCCGGCGCAATACTGGGACGTATCGTTCGCCGAGCGCCGTCAGGGCCGTGCAAATGATCTGGAGGCCGAGCTGCTGCATCTCCTGCGCCAGGCGGTCACGTCTCGGATGGTGGCTGACGTGCCGCTGGGCGCGTTCCTATCCGGCGGAGTAGACAGTTCGGCGGTGGTCGCGCTGATGGCCGAGGCCAGCGGCAGTCCAGTTAAAACCTGCACAATCGGGTTCGACGTCGCCGCGCTTGATGAAAGCGCCTACGCGCAGCAGGTCGCCACTCGGTTTAAAACCGATCACCGCACGCGGCAGGTCTCGCCCGACGATTTCGAACAGGTCGATAGCTTAGCCGCGATGTTCGACGAGCCGTTCGCCGA
The DNA here is from genome assembly GCA_043731725.1 of Novosphingobium sp. Taxonomy (GTDB): domain Bacteria; phylum Pseudomonadota; class Alphaproteobacteria; order Sphingomonadales; family Sphingomonadaceae; genus Novosphingobium. The sequence goes on along the minus strand of JAYTIS010000007.1, from coordinate 240 downwards.
TGCCTCGGCGCTGCCGACGTGGCGGGTATGCCAATTGGCGCGGGAAAGTGTGACGGTGGCGCTCTCGGGCGACGGAGCCGACGAGGCGTTTGCGGGGTATCGCCGCCATAAATTCCAGCACGCCGAAGACCGGCTGCGCAGCTTGGTCCCACAAGCGATGCGGGGGCCGGTGCTGGGCGGGCTGGGGGCAGCCTATCCCAAGGCCGACTGGGCGCCGCGCTCGCTCCGCGCCAAGACCAC
>JAYTIS010000006.1:0-1730 GCA_043731725.1 Novosphingobium sp. | reverse complement strand
GTCGAGGGCGGCCTCGCCCGGGTTAGTACGCCAGCGGGTGAAGCCGTGTTCCGCGTCACGCTGAGCGATGGTCAGCAACGCGGTGCGATCTGCGTGCCTATGCACTGGACCGATATGATGTCGAGCGAGGGCCGAGCTAACCGCTTGCCGGGGCAGCATAGCGATCCGATCTCCGGTCAGCCCGGGTTTAAGAACTCGCCCGCCCGGATTGAGCCGCTGGCACCCGAATGGCGCGCGTTCCTGGCCACGTGCGAAATGCTCGAACCGGCGGGGCTGCTCTATTGGTCGCGCGCGCGGGTTAGCGGCGGCTGGCTCTATGAGCTTGCGGGCATGGGCGCAGTGGATGTCGACACGCTGCTGCCCGCTGGGGAACGGCTGGAAGTGGCCGATCATGGCCGCGGGATGCGGCGGATTGCGGTGCGCGGGGCTGGCGGCGCGCTCAGCGCGGCGCTGTACCTCACTCGTTCAGGCCAATTGCCGCCGCGTGATTGGTTGGCCGCGCAGCTGGGCACAGTGACTGCATTGCCTGCCGAACTCCTAGCCGGGCGGCCCAGCAGGCCAGAACCGGATCGCGGACCGATCGTCTGCGTCTGTCACGGCGTCGGCGAGCAGGTCATTGCCGACGCCGCGATCGAAGGCTGCCATACGCTCGACGCCATCGGCACGTTGACCGGGGCGGGCACCAATTGCGGTTCGTGCCGTCCGGCCATCGCACGCTTGCTGTCAGCGGCACTGGTACGCACTCTGGAGCCGGTCCAATGAGCGATTTTCCTGTCGGCACAGTCTGGCTGGTCGGCGCTGGCCCCGGCGATCCAGAACTGCTCACGCGCAAGGCCGAACGCTTGATCGGACTGGCCAGCGTAGTGTTTCACGATGCACTGGTCGGGCCGGGCATCCTCGATCTTGCCCGACCCTCGGCAAGGCAGGTCTATGTTGGCAAGCGATCGGGGCGCCACTCGCAGGATCAGGCGAGCATCGACCAGTTGATCGTCGCGGCCGCGCTGGCTGGCGAGCGGGTCGTGCGGCTCAAAGGCGGGGACCCGGCGATTTTCGGCCGTGCCACCGAAGAGCTGGAAGCCTGCCGCGCCGCTGGGGTTCCGGTGAGTATTTGCCCTGGGGTTACTGCGGCGAGCGCGGCAGCGGCGGCGCTCGGCGCGTCACTCACGCTCAGGGGCTTGGCGCGCAAGCTGGTGTTCGTCACGGCCCATGCCAAGGGCGGCGAAGAGCTGGAGTTCGATTGGCGGACCCTGGCCGATCCGCAGGCAACACTGGCGATCTATATGGGCAAGGCCGCCGCCGAACTGCTTGCCGCCCGGCTGATTGCGGCAGGGTTGCCGACCGCCACCCCGGTGGCGATGGTTGAGAACGCCAGCCTGCCCACCGAGCGCCACTTCCGTACCCGGCTCGATCTGCTGCCGCTCGCCGCGCGCACGGCACTGGGCGACGGCCCAGCGCTGTTGCTGATCGGCGCGGCCTTGGCCGAACGCGGCCCCGAGCGGTCGACTGCATCCCCGCCGCGAAGAAGTGCCGGAGCGTTAATGCGGCGAGATGAATTTTCGAGCGGGGAGCCGAAGGGACGATATGGGCGGGGTTTCGCGAGCGATCTTTCTGAACCATAAATTCACACTCAGCGGGCGTTTTTGGGCTGTGACCTTCCACGCGGATCTGGCAGATAAGGTATTGCGTTGCTTCAGAATTTTCCAGTTAGTGGGCCTGCGAACGGTTCTAGC
>JAYTIS010000005.1:0-2399 GCA_043731725.1 Novosphingobium sp. | reverse complement strand
TGGGCATGGATCTGGTCGATCACCGCCGGTGGCCCGTGAGTGACGATGGTGATCCGGCTGACCGAGTGGTTTTCGGTAATGTCGGCCACGGTTAGGCTGTCAATATTGTACCCGCGCGCAGTGAACAGCCCGGCGATCTTGGCCAGAATACCGGCTTCATTGTCGACCATCACGGTCAACACATGGCGTTCCGAGGCCTGCTGCTTGATTTTCATCATCATACCGTCATCCCGGCGCAGGCCGGGACCCAGTCCCAACAAAAAAAGTCGCGAAGGGGCGTTTGTTTTCTGCGGTCTGGGTCCCGGCCTGCGCCGGGATGACGAGCAAGTTTCAATAGTGCATCATCCATCATCACACCAGCGCCTTGGCCGCATCGTCCATCGATCCGGGAACCTTGTCGCCATAGAGAATCATCTCGGTATGCGCGGCTCCGCTGGGGATCATCGGATAACAATTGGCTTCCTTGGCGACCAGGCAATCGACAAACACCGGGCCGGGATGATCGATCATCGCCTGAATCCCCGCGTCTAGCTGGCTTTCCTCTTCAATCCGAATGCCTTTCCAGCCGTAGGCTTCGGCCAGCTTGACGAAATCGGGCAAGCTGTCCGAATAGCTTTCGGAGAATCGGCTTTCATAGGTCAGCTCTTGCCACTGGCGGACCATGCCCATCCATGCGTTGTTGAGCACGAACACCTTGACCGGCAGGCGGAATTGGGTGGCGGTGCCCAGCTCCTGAATGTTCATCTGGATCGAGGCGTCACCGGCGATATCGATCACCAGCGAATCCGGATTGCCGAGCTGCGCGCCGATCGCTGCTGGGAGCCCATAACCCATTGTGCCGAGCCCGCCCGAGGTCAGCCACTTGTTCGGTCCATAAAAGTGGAAATACTGCGCTGCCCACATTTGATGCTGGCCGACTTCGGTGGCGATGATCGGGTCGCGATCTTTGGTCAGTTCGAATATCCGCTCGACCGCCAGTTGCGGCATGATTGCAGCGTTGTTACGCGGGTATGCAAGACTTTGCCGCGCGCGCCAGCCGCCGATCCGCGCCTGCCATTCGGACAGGTCTTGCGGCTTGCGGTTGCCCCAGGCGGCGATCAACTGTTCAAGCACCAGCGCGCAATCGCCCAGGATCGGAAGGTCAACCTGGACGACCTTGTTGATCGAGGACCGGTCGATATCGATGTGGATCTTGGTCGAATTGGGCGCAAAGGCATCAAGCCGCCCGGTCACCCGGTCATCAAACCGAGCGCCCAGCGCAATGATCAAATCGGCGCGGTTCATTGCCATGTTGGCTTCGTAAGTGCCGTGCATCCCCAGCATGCCCAGCCAGTCAGCATGATCGGCGGGGAACGCGCCCAGACCCATCAGGGTCGAGGTCACCGGCGCGCCAGTCAGCGCCTGCAATTCGCGCAGCAATGCCGCCGCGCGCGGCCCTGAATTGATTACCCCGCCGCCGGTGTAGAAGATCGGTGCCTTGGCATTGGCGAGCAGTTCGATCGCGCGGGCAATGTCGCGCTGGCTGCCGGTGGTGGGCGGGTTATAACGTTGGCGCCGCTGCGGTGCGCCATCGTTCAGCCGTGCCGAGGCGATCTGCACATCCTTGGGAATGTCGATCACCACGGGACCCGGACGGCCAGTGGTGGCGATCTGAAACGCCTCATCGATAATCCCGGCGAGCTCAACCGGATCTTTGACCAGATAGTTGTGCTTGGTGCAGTGGCGGGTAATGCCAATCGTGTCGGCTTCCTGGAAGGCGTCAGAACCGATCAGCGCGGTCGGCACTTGCCCGGTGATCACCACCAGCGGGATAGAGTCCATGAATGCGTCGGCAATCCCGGTGACCGCATTGGTTGCGCCGGGGCCAGAGGTGACCAAGACCACGCCGGGCTTGCCAGTCGAGCGCGCATAGCCTTCGGCGGCGTGGGCTGCGCCGGCTTCGTGGCGCACCAGGATGTGGCGGATGCGGGCCTCGCCGAACAGTGCATCGTAAATGGGCAGCACTGCACCGCCGGGATAGCCGAATACGAATTCGACTCCTTGTCGGACTAGGCTTTCAACCAGGATGCTGGCGCCGCTGCGCTCCTCGCTCACGTTAACAACCCTTCATTCGCTCTGCCGCTGCCCTTAACGGATAGACCCGGCGCAGTCACCCGCGCCGGGTCTCCTCTCCAACTCGGGGCCAAGAGGCAAGAGCTGATATGACTGACGTCTCTATGTAACAGTATATGTCTTGTCAAGTCCTATTTGCGCAATAAAGATACAAATATATCCTCTTCGTCGAAACTATTTTCTTCAATGCGCTGCCAGTCGGCGGACGATTGGTTGCGCAGCCACGTAAACTGGCGCTTGGCATAATTGCGGGTGGCCTGCGCGCCGCGCGCTTCGGCCTCAGCGCG
>JAYTIS010000004.1:0-2538 GCA_043731725.1 Novosphingobium sp. | reverse complement strand
GGTCATGCCGCACATCCATCTCTCGCTTCAACACGGCAACGACCTGATCCTCAAGCGGATGAAACGCCGACACTTGCGCCGCGACGCGGCTAATCTGGTCGCGGAACTGCGCGCGCAGCGGCCAGAGCTTGCGGTGGGGGCAGATTTGATCGCGGGCTTTCCGACAGAGAGTGCCGCTGCGCATGCCGATAATTTGTCGATCGTCGCCGAGCTGGGCGTGGTCCATGGTCACGTGTTCCCCTACTCGCGGCGCCCCGGTACTCCGGCCGATCGGATGCCGCAGCTCGATAGCGGGGTGATAAAATCGCGCGCGGCGGAACTGCGCAGCGTGGTAGCCGCAGTACGGACAGACTGGCTGTCTGAGCTAGTGGGCAAGCCGCTCGCCGTGCTTGCAGAGCGCGATGGAACCGGCCATGCGCCCAACTTTGCCCGGGTGCAGTTGCCCCCGGGCGCGCTGGCCGGAACCATCGTAAATGTCACCCCGACCCGAATCATCGAAGGCCTGCTGGCATGAGTGCTGAAAGCTGGAGCGACCGGGTGCTCGGCGGGTTTCGCAAGACGTCGGAGCGGTTGGGCGAAAATCTTGCGGGGATCGTCAGCAAAAGCCGGCTGGACGAGGCGCAGCTTGACGCGCTTGAAGACGCGCTGATCCTTTCTGACCTCGGCCCGCGCGCCGCCGCCCGCATCCGCGAGCGCCTCGCAGGTGAGCGGTTTGAACGCGGCGCCGATGAAGCCGCGATCAAGCTCGCGGTCGCTGAAGAAATCGCCGCGATCCTGCGCCCGGTGGCCCAATCGCTCGACGTGGTCGCCTTCCCGCGCCCGCAAGTGATTTTGGTGATCGGGGTCAACGGATCGGGCAAAACCACTACCATCGCCAAGCTGGCGCATTATTTTCAGGAACTGGATTACAGAGTCATGTTGGCCGCCGGTGACACCTTCCGCGCTGCCGCGATTGCTCAACTCGCGGTTTGGGCCGAGCGGGTCGGGGTGCCGATCATCATTGGCCCTGAAGGCGGCGATCCTTCGGCAGTGGTATTCGATGCACTTAAAGCTGCGACCGAACAGGGGATCGATGCGCTGATCGTCGATACTGCGGGGCGGCTTCACAACAAGCGCGAGCTGATGGACGAGCTCGCAAAAATCCGCCGCGTGCTTGGTCGCCTCAATCCTGAGGCACCGCACGACGTGGTGCTGGTGCTCGATGCCACCAACGGCCAAAACGCCTTGCAGCAAATCGAAATTTTCAAGGAGGTTGCCGGAGTGACCGGACTGATCATGACCAAGCTCGACGGCACCGCGCGCGGCGGCGTACTGGTCGCCGCGGCCGAGCAATACGGCTTGCCGATTCACGCCATCGGGGTCGGCGAAAAACTCGATGATTTGCGCCCGTTCAATCCCGATCTGGTCGCTCGCGTGATTGCCGGGGTGGCGTGATGGCTTCGGTACCGCCCGCCACCAAAGCCAAGAATGGTTGGCTCAATATCGTCGTCGATTACGCCCCGGTGCTGGTGTTCTTTCTCAGCTACCGACATTTCTCACCGAGCGATCACAACGATCCGATCGGCGAAATGCTCGCGGTGGTCAAAAGTACCGGCGCGTTCATAATTGCGGCGGTTACTGCACTGGTGGTTTCTCGCTGGCGACTGGGGCGCATCTCACCGATGCTGTGGCTCTCGACCCTGTTGATCGTGGGTTTTGGCGGGCTGACCATCCTGCTACGCGATCCGGTGTGGATCCAAATCAAGCCGACCGCGATCTACCTGTTGTTCGGGATCTCGCTACTGGTCGGCGCAGCGCGCGGTCGGCCATTGCTTAAATTTCTGCTCGAAGCGGCGTTTGAGGGATTGGATGATACCGGGTGGCTAAAACTCTCCCGCAATTGGGGCCTGTTCTTCCTGTTTCTGGCGGCTCTTAACGAGGTGTTGCGGCGGTTGTACAATGTTGAACTGGGCAATTTCGGCACCTGGATCGCGCTCAAGCTGTGGCTGTTTATGCCGCTGTCGTTCCTGTTCACCTTTACCCAGTTGCCGATGCTGCTGCGCCACGGGCTGATGAAGGAAGCTGAGGGCGATCCGCCGCATGAGTGAATAACCCTGTGAGCGGGGTGACAAGCGCGCGCAATCGCGCAATAGTGTGCTGTCAGGGATCGCATTCAAGACAACGCTTCGATAAATAGGGGGAAGCAATGGCCAAGTTTTTCGGAAATCTGCATCTCGTGCTGCTCACCGGGCTCGTGCTCGCGATCGCCGTGATGTATCACTTTGCCGGTTCGGCACCAGTCGATCCCAACGCTGTGCTGCGCTGGCTGCACGTGTTTTTCGCGATCGTGTGGATCGGCCTGCTCTACTATCTGAACTTTGTGCAGGTCCCGACTATGCCCAAAATTCCGGCTGAACTGAAAGGCGGCGTCACCGGCTACATCGCCCCAAAGGTGCTGTTCTTCTTCCGCTGGGGAGCGCTGCTGACCGTTATTACCGGTCTTGGGATCGCCGGTCACGGGCACGGCGATCAGCCCGGTTATCTTATTCAAGCGCTAAC
>JAYTIS010000003.1:0-10283 GCA_043731725.1 Novosphingobium sp. | reverse complement strand
CTGGCTGCCGCTCTATCTGGTCAAATCACGCGGCTTCTCGATTGCAGAAATGACCTTGCTGACCACGCTGGGGTTTGCGGTGCAAGGAATCATGGCGCTGATTATGGGGCGCTGGTCCGACCTTTGGGTGGCTCGCGGTGCCGATGAAGGCCGGGTCCGGCGAGGTCTGATGGTCGCAGGCCAAGTGCTGGCGGCGGTGGCTGTAGCCTCGGTCTATTTTGCGCAGGGACCAGTGCAAATCGGGCTGTGCTTGGTGACTGCAGGTCTAGCGGGCAGCTTCACCTCGACCAATCTTTTCGCGATTGGCCAGATGTTCGCCGGGCCGCGCGCGGCCGGCGGTTGGATCGGAGTACAGAACGCCATCGGCAACTGTTCCGGGATCATTGGCCCGATCGCAACCGGCCTGATGATCGATAACTTAGGCGGCTATGGCTACGCCTTTGCGCTAACCGCAGCGGTGCCGGCATTGGGCGCAATCTGGTGGTGGAAAGTGATACCGCCAATCCGCCAGTTCGAAAGCTAGAATCAGGGCCGGAACGTCACCCCGGTCATCTCCTCAGACTTGGCCCACAGCGCCGTTGCCGTAGCCGCGTCGCGAATGTGCGCGGATACCCCCGCGCCGCGCGGGGTGGTGCCATCGGCCAGCGCACCGATGTTGCAATCCTCGCAGTAAACCCCGCCCGCGCCTTCGAGCACGGGTGAGACCGCGCACCACACGCTGGTGGCCGCACCTTCTTCGGTTGATTTGAACGCTTCGTGGGCGTTGCCGGCCTCGTCGAACCAGCCCATTTTAACTTGCTCCTCCATCGTTAGATGGCGCTGCAACGGGGTGGCGATGCCGCCGGGATGCACTGCATAGGAGCGTACGCCTGCGCTCTGTCCGAGCCGGTCGAGCTCAAGCGCGAACAACGCATTGGCCGACTTGGCCTGACCATAGGCGAGCCATTTGTCATAGGGGCGCTGCTCAAAATTAACGTCATCGAGATCGAGCCCGCCTAACCGGTGTCCGATCGAAGAGACCGAGACCACCCGCGCTTTGCCGCTTTTGGCGAGCAGCGGCCACAGCCGCGCGGTTAGCTGAAAATGCCCCAGGTGATTGGTCGCAAACTGGCTTTCATAACCGCGCGCATCGCGAGTCAGTGGATTGGCCATCACGGCCGCATTGTTGATCTGGATATCGATCCGGTCGGTCACCCCGGCGACACTATCCGCAAAGGTGTCGATCGAAGCGGGATCGGACAGGTCAAGCGGCAGCACACTAATCTGTCCGTCGATCCCAGCCAGGTCGTTCAGCGCCGCATCCGGCCGCCGCGCGCCCACTATCACGTGCGCGCCAGCCTGGGCCAGCGCGCGCACCGTCTCGGTCCCAAGCCCTGAATAGCCGCCGGTAATCAGCGCAGTCTGACCCGACAGATCTATCCCGGCAATAACCTCGCGCGCAGTCGAGCGATAGCCGAACGGAGAGTCAATCGGGGCCTGAGCGGTGGGCATGGTTGCATCTTTCTGAGTGGTGTCTGGCCAAGATAGGGTGGCTTGATACCACGGCAAGCTCAGGCAGCGAGCGGCGCGGTCTCAATCTGCGCGATCCCGGCTTGAAGCCGCCGCGCACTGGCCGGGGTCAAGCGATGTTCGAACAGCGTCAAATGGCGGCGCAGGGTGCGCTGGACCGAGCCAAAGCCGCTGCCGGTAGCCTCGCCCATTTCACGGTAATGCTCCAACCCATAGCGCAGGATGATCGTCGCGTTGATCGCCAGATCGCGCAGCCGCTCGCGCGGCCAGTCAAGTTGCCCTGCATCGACTAGCGCGACGAGATAAAGCTCGAGCTGGGCGAAGGTCCGCTCGAGCCACTCGGGGGCATTGCGGCGTACCACCTCGGCGTGTTCGCCGTAACTGTGCTGATCGCGGTAGAGGAAACGAAAGTCGCGGAATTCGGCCATCAGCGCCGCCAGCATCGCGGCATAGTCGCTGACCGGATCGCTCGCCGGGCGCAAGGCCAACCGCGCTTCGATGGCCACTGCAAAACGTTCGCCGATCGCATCGAGCAGCGCGCGGCGAGTGTTGAAATGGTACCACAGATTGCCTTCGGCGATCCCGCAAGCGGCGGCCAGCGCAGCGGTGCTGACGGCTCCATAACCCTGTTCGTTGAACAGGTCGCGCGCGGTTTCGACGATCCGGTCGCTGGTCTTCACTGGTTGGGCTTCATCAATATTGCGACAGCGTCACCGGCAGCGAGGTATAGCCATGGACAAAGCACGCCGGGACCCGTCCAACCGGCCCGGTTACCGTAGCCCGCAGGCGGCGCTTGCCGATTTCTTCGAGCAGAGTGCACAGCTGCAATTCGGCCACCCGCGCACCGACGCAGCGGTGGATGCCGTACCCGAACGACAAGTGCCGCCGGGCATTGTCGCGATCAACGATCACCCGATCAGCATCCTTGAACACGGTCTCATCGCGGTTGGCCGAGATGTACCATAGCACCACCTTGTCACCTTTTTTCATGGTGACCCCTTCGATCTCGGTATCTTCCTCAACGGTGCGACGCATGTGCGAAAGCGGGGTCTGCCAGCGGATCAGTTCTTGCACGGCGTTGGGGATCAACGACGGATTGTTCTCCAGCTTGGCGCGTTCGTCGGGAAACTGATCAAGGCCGTACACGAACGACGACATCGAGTTGCGAGTGGTATCGTTGCCACCCACGATCAGTAGGATCAGGTTGCCCATAAATTCTTCGGGGCTCATCTGCTTCATCGCGTCCGACTGGAGCATGACCGAGATCAGATCCTTGCCCGGATTGGCAACTTTCTGTTGCCACAGCTCGCCAAACGCTGCGCCCATTTCCGCCATCGCTTCGTTGCGCGTGCCCAGATCTTCGGGGCGCTTCATCAGTTCGACATTGCCGCCAATGTCTGACCAGTAAGTCAGCTTGTGGCGCTGTTCCCACGGGAAGTCGAACAGGTCGGCGAGCATGCCGGTGGTCAGTTCGATCGAAACTTTCTGGACCCAATCGAATTGCTCGCCGATCGGCAGCGAATCCAGCACCTCAGCGGTGCGCTGTTGTACCTTGGCCTTCATCGCCGCCACTTCACTTGGTCCGAACGAAGGCGCCACGGTGCGGCGCTGGGCGGTGTGGTTGGGCGGATCCATCGCGATAAACATCGGCAGGCGCAGTTCGCCCTCCATCGGCTTTTCGACATCGCCCGCGATCGAAATCCCGCCATATTCCCAACTCGATGAAAACACCTTGGGCAGCGATTCGATATGGATGATCGGCTTGTAGGTGCTGACCGACCAATAGGGCCCGAACGGGCTGTCAGGAACATACTGGATTGGCGCCTGCGCGCGCAGGGTTCGGAACGGTTCCTGCCAGCGATCTTCGGCGTACAGCTCCGGAGCAGAAACATCGATCGGGGCAATCGGCGAAGCGGTGCGTTCAAGCGTGGCGGCAGTAGCCATAGTTCTCTCCCGTTCCCATATGGAATCTGTTTAGGGGGATCACCCTAAACCGGGCAACGGCAGAGTCAAGCAGTGCCGCAAGCGCACCACAGCACCGCCCAGATCGCTCTGGACGGCGCATCACTGTCCACTTGGATCAGGGCTTAGAGACCCGGCGATAGGGCACAAAATCGCCCAAGCTAACAAAGCCGTTGGTAAACCCGCCGCTGCGATCGACGGTAGTCACAATATCAAGGTTGCAGAACTGGCTGCCAAAAAGGCGCGTGACCATGATGTCATCCTCGTCCAGGCTCTCGGCATTGCGTGGGGTGTTGACCCAAATCGTGTTGCCCCAGCCATAGACAATCGCGGTCTTGTCCAAAACCTGCATTTCGCGGGTGTCATACTGCGAAATGCAATGCACCGGCTTACCCGCAACGCGCCCAACCAGCAGATGATCGAGCTGTTGCTGCGGGCTGAGCCGCGATCTGGCTTCAAGCGCCGGGCCACTCAGCAAGGCTGCGGCAGCGGTCAACGCGATGGCGAAAGTGCGCATGCGGTTCGACTCCTTCAAGAGTGAGGCCGCAATCATAACACCATTAGCTGAACTGCGGCTGAAAAATTACGCAGTCCCGCCCACGGTTAAACCTGACACCAGCAAGGTCGGTTGACCCACCCCGGCTGGCAGGCTTTGACCAGCCTTACCGCAAATTCCAACGCCTTCATCAAGCGCCAGATCGTTGCCAATCCCGATCACCTTGGTCAGCACGGTCGGCCCGTCACCGATCAGCGTCGCGCCTTTGATCGGCGCGCCCAGCTTCCCGTTCTCAATCTTGTAAGCTTCGGTGCAGGAGAAGACGAATTTGCCCGAGACGATGTCGACCTGCCCGCCGCCAAAACTCTTGGCAAAGATACCTGATTTGACGCGGGTCAACAGTTCAGCAGGATCATCGTTGCCGGCCCGCATAAAGGTGTTGGTCATGCGCGGCATCGGCGCGCTGGCATAGCTTTCACGCCGCCCGTTGCCGGTTGCTGCCACGCCCATCAGCCGGGCATTAAGCCGGTCCTGCATATAGCCCTTGAGCACCCCGTCTTCGATCAGGACGTTCTCTTGCGTCGGCGTTCCTTCGTCATCGATTGACAGCGAGCCGCGGCGGCCCTGTCCGCCCACCCCCAGCAAGGTGCCATCATCGACTACGGTTACCCCTGGCGCACCGACCCGCTGGCCGATCCGCCCCGAAAAAGCGCTGGTGCCCTTGCGGTTGAAATCGCCTTCAAGCCCGTGGCCGACGGCTTCGTGCAGCAACACGCCGGGCCAGCCGGGTCCGAGCAGCACGGTCATCTCTCCGGCCGGGGCATCGACACTTTCTAGGTTGGTTAGCGCCTGCGCCAGCGCCTCGTCGATCGCGCGGTTCCAAGTCGCCGGCTCGAACAGGTCATCGTACAATCGCCGTCCGCCGATCCCGAAGCTACCGGTCTCCCGCCGTCCATTAACTTCGGCGACGATGCTGACATTGAGCCGCACCATTGGTCGCACGTCGCTGGCGGTGAAGCCGTCGGCGCGCATGATCTCAACCGCCGACCAGTTGGCCGCGAGGCTGACGCTGACTTGCGCCACGCGCGGATCGCGGGCCCGCGCGGCGGCGTCGATCGTCTCAAGCAGCGCCACCTTTTCGGCAAACCCCAGTGCGTCGAGCGGCGACGCAGCGGTGTAGAGGTGCCGGTTATGGCGGCGCGGCGGCGGCGCTGGAGCGTCTCTGGCCGGATCGAGCAGATGCAATGTTTCGGCGGCGCGGCGGATCGCACCTTCGCTGATCTCATTAGCATGGGCGAACCCGGTCATCTCACCCGAGACGCCGCGCAATCCGAACCCGGCATCGCGTGAATAGTCGGCGGTCTTGAGCCGCCCGTCGTCGAACACGAACATTTCTGAGGCGACGAACTGCAAGAACAGTTCGCCATCGTCGCAGCGACTTAGCGCGTCGCGGGTTAGCGCCTGCGCGCGGACGGGGTCAAGCTGGGCGAACAGCAGCGAACGGGGATCGAGGGCAGTCATGCTCCAGGATATAGGACCTTCAGACGCTCATACCAGAGGAGACGTCGGGCAGGCGGGACTGATCGGCTCCATCTGCTGGGCCGCCTTCCAGCACGAACCGGCGGTCGCAGTAACCGCAATCGACATAGCCATGCTCGTCAATTTCGAGCCAGACGCGCGGGTGACCCAGCGCGGCGCCGCCGGGAAAACCGCTCGCCCCGTCACACATCACACGGTGGCTGGGGGTCAGAATGGTTTCGGGTGGGTTGGTCATGAGCGCGCTCTAGCAGTGCCAGCAGCCGATTTCCAGCCTACTGGTATTGCACGGTGACTGTGATCGAACCGTTATAAACCCCGGCGACCTGATTGGCGTTGACGCTAATCCGCCCGCCAATGTTGAGCAGGTAAATGCCGGAGTTCGTGATTATCGTGAAGCGTTCGGCATTGCCGCCCTTGGTCAATCCCACGCCGCTGCCATTGGCGTTGGTATTACCGACGAAACTGATTGTGGAATTGGTCCCCAGCGTAATCTGATCGAGCACCATGGTCTGCCCCGGACCAGTCAAGTTGACCAAGGTGATCAGGCTGATCCGCGCACTCATATTCGCGGTGCCCATCCCGGCAAATTGAGCAAACTGGCACTTGCCGACGTCCAGGATTGGCCCGGTCACTGTGCAGGCTCCGGTGTTCTGATCGACGGTGACTGTGCCCGGCATCGGCCGCGGCACGATCTTGCCGAATTTCAGGTCTTGCACCCAGACCAGGGTGAGCGGCGCAACCACGGTGGCACGGGCGGTAGCGGTAACGAAAACCGGCGGATTGGCGGCAGCGGCGGGGCTACTAACCAGCGCTGCGCAGGCAAATGCCAGAAGCGCGCCAATGGCGCGGGCTACGGCCCGCAAGCGGCCATTTGAGATGGTTACCCCCCAAGGCATCACACTGCACCTAGCGAAAAGGACTGAAGAGCCCTTGCATGCACGTGGTTAATTTGGCGTTAGCAATCCTTATTGACCGCATTGATTCGGCCAGCCGTTGAAGGGCTTTGCCTTGGCCGGGTGAGGCGCTAAGCGGGGCCCATGGAATCGCCCGCAGCAATCTCAATCCGCAATCTCGTCAAGCGCTATGCCGCGGCGGGCAATACCCCGCCCAAACTGGCGCTGGACGACGTCAGTTTCGATGTCCCGCAAGGCCAGATCTTCGGTTTGCTCGGCCCCAACGGTGCGGGCAAATCGACCTTGATCAACATCCTCGCTGGGCTGGTGATGAAGACCAGCGGCAGCGCCGAAATCTGGGGGTTCGATATCGATCGCGACCTGCGCAACGCCAAGCGGTCGATCGGAATTGTCCCGCAAGAGATTGTGTTCGATCCATTTTTTACCCCGTTCGAAGTCTTGGAAAATCAAGCCGGGCTTTACGGTGTGCCCAAGGCCGCACGGCGCTCGATGGAATTGCTCGGGCAAATCCACCTGGCCGACAAACACAATGCTTATGCCCGCACGCTGTCAGGCGGGATGAAACGCCGTCTGCTGATTGCCAAAGCGCTGGTCCATACGCCGCCGGTAATCGTGCTGGATGAACCCACCGCCGGGGTCGATGTCGAACTGCGCCGGCAGTTGTGGGAACTGGTCGGCGAACTGAACGCCGGCGGGGTCACCGTGGTGCTAACCACGCACTACCTCGAAGAAGCCGAGCAGTTGTGCGATCGGATCGCGATCATCAACCACGGCCAGCTGATCGCCAACAAGCCGACCCGCGAGCTGGTGGAAATGGCGCGCGAAAAGATCATCGTGCTGACACTCGACGATGAAGTGGCTAAACTGCCGTCCAGCCCGGCCTTCCTCAAATGCGAAGCCGCGGGTGAGCGTATGATCGAGATCACCTATGACAAAGACCGCAGCAATGCCGGCGAAGTCATGGCGCAGGTCCAGGCGCAAGGCTTGACGATCGTCGATGTCACCACCCGCGAGGCCGATCTGGAAGATGTGTTCGTCAGCCTGACCAGCGAAGCCAAAGCCGCGGCTTAGGTCAGCGCATATGAACCACGACGTCATCATTGTCGGCTCGGGCGCGGCCGGGCTGACCGCCGCGCTGGCCTTGGCCGAGCGGCTCAAGGTGCTGGTGCTGGCCAAAGGCGAGCTGACCGGCGGATCGACCGCTTGGGCGCAGGGCGGGATCGCCGCGGTGCTCGACGCGGGCGACACGTTCGAAAACCATATCCGCGATACGATGATTGCGGGCGCCGGGCTTAACCGGCTCGAGACGGTTGAATTCGTGATCGAACGCGCCCCCCATGCCATTGACCGGCTGGTCGAACTGGGCGTGCCGTTCAATCTCGAAGACAAACAACTGCACTTGACCCGCGAGGGCGGCCATTCGCACCGGCGGATTGCCCACGTCGCCGATGCCACCGGCTGGGCGGTGCAGTCGGCGCTGCTTAAGGCGGCCGAAGCAAACCCCAACATCACCATGCTGCCGCACCAGGCTTGCATCGATCTGATCACCGGCAAGCACGAGGAGCGCTATTCGGGCTCGGGCCGGGTCTGGGGGGTCTATGCGCTCGACGAAACCACCGGCAAGGTCGAGGCGCACACTGCCCGCGCGACCGTGCTCGCCACCGGCGGAGCGGGCCGGGTCTACCAGTTCAGCACCGCCCCGCGCGGCGCGACCGGCGACGGGATCGCAATGGCGTGGCGCGCGGGCTGCCGGGTGGGCAATATGGAAATGATGCAGTTTCACCCGACCTGCCTCTACAACCTCGACGTCAAGAACTTCCTGATTACCGAGGCGGTGCGCGGCGAAGGCGGGCATCTGCTCAACCCCAGAACCGGGCACCGCTACATGCCCGATTACGATGAACGTGCTGAGCTCGCCCCGCGCGATATCGTCGCGCGCGCCAATGATGCCGAGATCAAACGCGACGGGTTGGATTACGTCCACCTCGATATCAGTCACCAGCCGGCCGAATTCGTGCAAGAGCACTTCCCCAACATTTACGAGAAGCTGCTAGGATTGGGCATCGATATGACCAAGCAGCCAATCCCGGTGGTGCCGGCACAGCATTACACCTGCGGCGGGATTATGATCGATCTGGCCGGCCGGACTGACTTGCCGGGGCTGTACGCGGCGGGCGAATGCACCGAAAGCGGGCTCCACGGGGCCAATCGCCTCGCCTCCAATTCGCTGCTCGAATGCTTCGTGTTCGGCGAGGCAGCGGCGGCCGATATTCTGGCCCAATGGGACAGCTTTGATGCACCGCCGTCGGTGCGGGCGTGGGATGAAAGCCGGGTGACCAATTCGGACGAAGAGGTAATCATCAAGCAGAACTGGACCGAGATCCGCCGCTTCATGTGGAACTATGTCGGGATCGTGCGCACCACCCGGCGGCTCGAGCGCGCGGCGCACCGGATCCAGATGTTGTTTGGCGAGATCGAGGACTATTATGGTCACTTCCGCGTCTCGACCGATCTGATCGAACTGCGCAACCTGCTGCAATGCGCCGATCTGATCGTACGCTCGGCGCTCGCCCGCCACGAAAGCCGCGGGCTGCACTTCACGCTCGACTATCCCGAGCTGCTGGCCGAGGCCGTGGACACCGTGCTGGTGCCTTGAAGGCGCCGCGTCACAGTGCTGTCACGCCAAGCTGGTCTTTGGCTAACAGATCGGAAACAATCGTGGCTTAAGTTAACGATTCGCCCGCTGCACCCGCTGGGTGCTGAACGGGGCTGAAAGGACAATCGATGACCTCGCAACCGGCCAGTGGTGATAAGCCCGGCGGCCCGGCCGACCTCCGACCACGGCTGCCGACCGCAGTGGCGCGCGCGCTGGCTGACGAGCGCCAGGCGGCTGCGGTGGCGATGCAAGAAGCCACGCTCGACGAATTAATTCGCCGGGGCGGCGACGAGGCACGCGCGGGCGTCGACGCCCTGCTCGCGGTCGCCGCGCCCGATGACGCGGCGCGGATGCGCGCGCATCTGGGGCTGCCCAAGCCGGCCGGTCACCCGCGGCGGACCAGCGACGAACTGGCCGATGACTGGCAGAGCGGCGGCTACCCGTACAAATACCGGATGCTGCGCAAGGATTACGAGCGGCAGAAATTCCAGCTTCAGACCGAACTGCTCAAGCTGCAATCGTGGGTCAAGGAAGACCGCCAGCGGATCATAATCCTGTTCGAAGGACGCGATGCGGCGGGCAAAGGCGGCGCGATCAAGCGCTTTATGGAACATCTCAACCCGCGCGGTGCGCGCGTAGTGGCGCTCGAAAAGCCGAGCGAGGTCGAGCGCGGGCAGTGGTATTTTCAGCGCTACACCGAGCATCTGCCAACCACCGGCGAGATCGTGCTGTTCGATCGCAGCTGGTACAACCGCGCCGGGGTCGAACGGGTGATGGGGTTCTGCTCGGACAGTGAATACGAAGAGTTCCTGCACCAGGCGCCCGAATTTGAGCGCAATCTGGTGCGCAGCGGCATCCATTTGTTCAAATTCTGGTTCTCGGTCAGCCGCGAGGAACAGCGCCGCCGGTTCACCGAACGCAAGGTCCATCCGCTTAAACAGTGGAAACTCTCGCCAATTGATCTGGCCAGTCTGGACAAGTGGGATGAATACACCAGCGGCAAGGAAGCGATGTTCGCCGCCACCGACACCGCCGACAGCCCGTGGACCGTCATCAAAAGCGACGACAAGAAACGCGCCCGGCTTAATGCGATGCGCTTTGTGCTCGATGCTCTGCCGTACAAAGACAAGGATCCAGAGCGGATCGGAGCGGTTGACGCGCGAATCGTTGGCCCGGCCAACCTGATTCACGAACGCGGCGAGCACGG
>JAYTIS010000002.1:0-2198 GCA_043731725.1 Novosphingobium sp. | reverse complement strand
ATCGAGCAGATCACCAAGGATCCGGTTGGCTGGTTTACTGCTGCCAAGGGTAATGCGGCGCAGGCCGCGCTTAATGCCGGGCTGATCGACAAAGTGGGCGACAACGTGGCTTTTGGCGAGCGGGTCAAGACGATTGCGGGCGCCGGCGACGACAAGGACAAGCCCGGCAGCTATGCCTTCAGCCGACCCGACGCGCTGCTGGCTGCGCATCCGCTGAGCAGTGACGGCAAAGCGATTGCGGTGGTCACGGTCGCGGGAGAAATCGTTGACGGCAAGGCCGGGCCGGGGACCGCCGGCGGTGACAGGATTGCCAAACTGATTGATAAGGCCAACGCTGATGAGGCCCTGGCGCTGGTGCTGCGGGTCGATTCGCCCGGCGGTTCGGTGCTGGCTTCCGAACAGATTCGCGGTGCGCTGGAGCGGTTCAAGGCCAAGGGCCGCCCGGTCGTGGTCTCGATGGCCAATCTGGCGGCGAGCGGCGGGTATTGGGTCTCAACCCCGGCAACCCGCATCTTTGCCGAACCCGGCACGGTTACCGGATCGATCGGGATCTTCGCGGTAATTCCCAGCTTTGAAGCCACGCTGGCGCGCTATGGGGTCAACAGCGACGGGGTGCGGACCACGCCGCTATCGGGCCAGCCCGATCTGATCGGCGGGCTAAGCCCCGAAGTTGAGAAGCTGCTCCAGGCCAACATCGAGCAGGGCTATAGTCGCTTCGTCGGGCTGGTCGCCAAATCGCGCGGCAAAACCCCGGCAGAAGTGGATGCGATGGCCCAGGGCCGGGTCTGGGATGGCGGAACCGCGCGTCAGAAGGGCCTGGTCGATGAATTCGGCGGGCTGCCCGAGGCGCTCAAATATGCCGCAAGTGTCGCCAAGCTCGATAGCTGGCATCCCAAGTTCTATGGCGCCGAGGCCAAAGGTTACGCCGGCATGATCGAAAAGTTGCTGGGCGGCGATGATGAGGATGCTGACAGCGGCGGGCAAGGCAACGATCTGGTCGGGCTGATGGCTCAGCGCCAGCAAGAGAGTTTGACTCGCGCAGCGGCGGGCTTGTTGCGGTTGGGCAGTGTTCAGGGCGCGCAGGCCTATTGCCTCGATTGCTCGGTCTCAGCTCCGATTGCGACGAGCGCCGCACAAGCCAATTGGCTGGTAAAGCTGGCAACCATGCTGGGGATAAATTAACATCTCCACACGTCATCCCGGCGCAGGCCGGGATCCAGCCCTGACAAATAACGGTCGCTGCGCGGCGCTGTTTAGTTTGGTCTGGGTCCCGGCCTGCGCCGGGATGACGGTGAGGAGTTGAGCTGGAATTAAAGAGACTACCTGACTGATCGCGTCTTACAGCCATTCCGTACCATCCCCGCTTGCCCTTTGCTGCGGCGCTCATTAAGGGCCACCGCTTGTTCCACGACTACGTCGGGCTGCGGGCGTGGCGGAATTGGTAGACGCGCTGGTTTTAGGTACCAGTATCGTAAGATGTGGGGGTTCGAGTCCCTTCGCCCGCACCAATCCCGCTCCCGTGCGATCGCCCGCGCAGACGGCCAAATTTACGAAGAAGGCTTCATTTGTCATGCAGATTGTCGAGACCACCAACGAGGGTTTGAAGCGCAGCTACAGCGTCAAGATCGCGGCCAAGGATATCGCCGCGCGGATCGACGGCGAAGTGGCCAAGATCGCCCCCGATGTGCGCATGGCTGGCTTTCGCCCCGGCAAGGTGCCCGCCAATCTGGTCAAGAAGATGCACGGGCCGCAACTGCATCAAGAAGCGCTGAACACCACCGTGCGCGAAGCAGTCGACAAGGTGATCGGCGATAATCAACTGCGCCCCGCGATGCAGCCGCAGATCGCACTGGGCGATGGCTATGAGCAGGGCAAGGACGCCGAGCTGACGGTCAATCTGGAAGTGCTGCCCAGCATTCCGGCACCGCAAATCGACGGGCTCAAGCTCGACAAGCTGGTGGTTCCGGTCAGCGACGCCGAAGTGGCCGAGCAAGTGGCCAAGCTGGCCGCCAATGCCAAGACCTTCACCGAGGCCAAAAAGGGCAAGAAGGCCGAAAACGGCGATCAGCTGATCATCGATTTTCTTGGCAAGGTTGGCGGCGTACCCTTCGACGGCGGCAAGGCTGAAGACGCCGCGCTGGAAATCGGCTCGGGCCGGTTTATCCCGGGCTTTGAAGAACAGTTGGTCGGCTGCAAGG
>JAYTIS010000001.1:0-8331 GCA_043731725.1 Novosphingobium sp. | reverse complement strand
CCCCGGCTTTTGACCGGACGCTCCGGTGCCGCAGTTTTGCTGCGCGAGCCGCTTGAGCGGACCGGCTCGGGGGTGTTGCTGCGCGAGCGGCGCTCGCCGCGCCGTTCCTTGCGGTATTGCTTGGCATGGGCCTTGGCTTCGGCTTTCTTGACCTCCTTGGAGGGTGCCGGTGGCGGGCCGAGCAGCGCTGCACCATCGGCTTCGTCGAAACCCAAACTGATCATGCTAGACGCAAAATGATCGGGCAAATCGGCGACCACGTCGATTGTGTCGCCGCCGGGCGCGGGGATCACCAGCCGCCGGGCATGCAGGTGCATCTTGCGGCTGATCGTGCCCGACAGGAACGCATCGGGACCACCGTATTTTCCGTCGCCAACGATGGGATGGCCGATTGCGGCCATATGGACGCGCAGCTGATGCGTGCGCCCGGTTAGCGGTTGCAGTTCGACCCAGGCGGCACGATTGCCGGCCCGGTCGATCACGCGGTAGCGGGTGCGTGCACTCTGGCCGTGTTCGCTTTCGTCGACCATCATCTTTTCGCCGCCGCTGCCCGGCTGCTTGCCCAGCGGCAGTTCGATCAGCCCGTCTTCAATCGCTGGCACCCCGATCACCAGTGCCCAATAGATCTTGCGCGCCGACCGGCCCGAGAAATGCCGCGAAAAGGCCGCCGCGCTGCCCGGAGTGCGCGCAATCAGCAGCACGCCGGAAGTATCCTTGTCGAGCCGGTGGACCAGCCGCGGGCGCGGGTCGCTCTCTTGCGCCAAGGCATCGAGCAGCCCGTCGACATGTTCGAAAGTACCGCTGCCACCTTGGGTGGCCAGCCCCGGCGGCTTGTTGAGCACATAGGCGCTGGGGGTGGTACGGATCACCATGTCGAGCGCCAGCTCGCGCTGCTCGGGTGTCAGCGGCTTGCGCTCCCGCTGGCCCTTGATCGCCGGGGCATCGCCGCCCGGCGGCACCCGCAGCACTTGCCCGGTGACCAGCCGGTCGGCCGGATCAGCGCGCTTGCCGTCGACCCGGATCTGCCCGGTGCGCGCCCAGCGGCTGATCGTGGCGAAACCGATCACCGGCAAGTGGCGCTTGAACCAGCGATCGAGCCGCACCCCGTCATCGTCGGGCTCGACCGTGAACTGGCGAACCGTGTCGCTGGTCTGGAGGGCTGGGTCACTCATGCTGCCACCCGGATGATCGCCAGGCCGGCGAACAGCGCCGCCACGCCCAGCAGCAGCGACAGCGCAGTGTATAACAGCGCGCTGCCGAGCTGGCCGCGTTCGATCATCTGCACCAGTTCCAGGCTAAAGGCCGAAAAGGTGGTGAAACCGCCGAGCACCCCCACACCCAATAGCAAACGCCAGCCCTCACCTAGATCGCCGTGGCGCAGCAGCCAACCGGTCAGCAGACCCATCAGCAGGCTGCCCACCGCGTTGACGGACAAGGTCGCCCACGGATAGGCGACCGAAGCTACCGTGCCGATTGCGCGGCTCCACGCCAATGCGGTCAGGTAACGCAGCCAGGCACCCAGACCGCCGCCCAGGGCGACATAAAGCGATGCTGTAAAAAAAGATGGCGGGGTCACGTTGGCCGCATTAGGTCAGCCGCGCGGGTCCAGCAAGCCGGAAGGAGCAAGCGTTGAGGCGAGCCGACTGCTGGGCGATTTTGGGGCCTTGGCAACTTGCGCAGGCTTGCCATGGTGCCTAGTTCCTGCTAGCCGCCCGCCGGTTCGCCCCGTTCCGCTTGGATTCGGGCGCGTTTTACGTTTTGAATTAAAAGGTGCTCCCCCGCACTCACCAGCAGCGGGGTTCTCGTCTTTTTGCATGTGAGGTCATTCGGTTTATGCAAATTCTCGTCCGCGACAACAATGTTGAGCAGGCCCTGCGTGCGCTCAAGAAAAAGCTGCAGCGCGAAGGCGTCTATCGCGAGATGAAATTGCGCCGTCACTATGAAAAGCCGTCGGAAAAACGCGCCCGTGAAAAGGCTGCTGCTGTGCGCCGGGCGCGCAAGATGGACCGCAAGCGGATGGAACGCGACGGCATCAAGTAGGCAGCATGCCCGCTTGAACGGCGGCGCGTGTTAGGCCATGAGGGCGCGGTTCAATTCCGCGCCCTTTTGCGTTTTTGACCAGACCTTGAACGATGAGACAGGTAAACCATGACCGAGATCACCCGCGTACCCCTGCAGCCCGTTGCCAAGGGCGTGCTGACCAAGTTGTGGTTGGGGGTGCTGTTTGTGGCGCTGTGCGCTGCGGGCCTCGTCTGGGCCAGCCTGCCGCCCGATATCGAGCTGACGACGATCACCGCCGGTACCGGTCCGTCGCCGACGATGGACGATGTCGCGATTGTCAAACTGAAAGGGGAACTTAAGAACCACAAGGTGTTCCAGCCCGAGGCCACGGGCCCGCTGGCATTGCGCGGGATCGTCCCGGGTTTTTCGCGAGCGCTGTTGCGGATGCAGAAAGGCGGCAAATATCGCCTGATGATCCCGGCGAAGTTGGGCTATGGCGACCAGGCACCCGAAGGCATCCCAGCCAATTCGGACCTCTATTTCGATATCGACTTGCTCGGCTTTATGAATGCCGAGCAGTATGAGCAGCAGCAGATGATGATGCAGCAGATGCAGCAGCAGCAGCAGGGCGCTGGCGGCAAGGGTGGTCCCGTATCAGGAGGCCCAGGCCAAGCTGGTCCAGGCCAGGCACCGCCCGCACCCGAACCCCAGCCGAAGTAACCCGCAGCAAAGTGATACAGCACAATGTCGGTTGATACCGCCACCGTAGCCAAGATCGCCGCGTTGGCCCGCATCAAAGTGAGCGAAGCCGAACTGACGGCGATGGTGGCCGAATTGAACGGGATTCTCGCCTGGGTTGAGCAGCTCGGCGAAGTCGATGTCAGCGGAGTCGAGCCAATGACCGCGGTGATCGAAAATCACCTGCGGCTGCGCGCCGACGTGATCGATCCCGATCCACTGACCGGCGGCGGCAAACAAGCGGCGGTGCTGGCCAATGCCCCGGCGGCCATGGACGGGTTTTATGGTGTGCCTAAGGTGATCGAATGATGATCATGACAATCTACTATTCCTCCGTCATCCCCGCTCACGCGGGGAGCCCGCTTCTGTTCGGACGTTGGCAAGGAAGCGGGACCCCCGCGTTCGCGGGGGCGACGAGGAGTTTGATGTGACTGACCTCACAGAACTCGGAGTCGCCGCGATTCGCGATGGCGTCGCGGCGGGCGAATTTTCCGCAGTTGAAGTGGCCGCTGCATTCAACGCGAACGTCGCCGCTGCCGGCTCGCTCAACGCGTTCATCATTGCCACGCCTGATAAGGCACTTGATGCTGCCAAGGCCACCGATGCCCGCCGCGCTGCCGGTCAGCCGCTGGGGTTAATGGGCGGGGTGCCGATCGGGATGAAAGACCTGTTCGCCACCAAGGGAGTGCAGACCACCGCCGCCAGCCACATCCTTGAAGGGTTCATTCCCGAGTACGAAAGCACGGTTTCGCAAAAACTGTGGGATGCCGGCGCGGGCATGCTGGGCAAGCTTAACATGGACCAGTTCGCGATGGGCTCTTCAAATGAGACCAGCTATTTTGGGAACGTGATCTCACCGTGGCGGCGCACGGATGGCGGTAATGCGGCTCTGGCCCCAGGCGGTTCATCGGGCGGCAGCAGCACTGCAGTGGCGGCGCGGCTCGCTCCGGCGGCGACCGGCACCGATACCGGTGGATCGATCCGGCAACCGGCGGCGTTCACTGGCATTTCGGGGATCAAGCCGACCTATGGCCGGTGCAGCCGCTGGGGGATCGTCGCCTTCGCCTCGTCGCTTGATCAGGCCGGACCGATGGCACGCGACGTACGCGACTGCGCGATTATGCTCGAGGCGATGGCCGGGTTCGATCCCAAGGATTCCACCAGCCTCGACTTGCCGGTGCCGCAGTGGGAGGCGGGCCTGTCTGGCGATCTCAAGGGCAAACGCGTGGGTGTCCCCAGCGAATACCGCATGGATGGGATGGACGCCGATGTCGCCGCCAGCTGGGACCAGGGGATTGCCTGGCTCAAGGATGCAGGCGCCGAAATTGTCGAGATCAGCTTGCCGCACACCAAATATGCGCTTCCGGCCTATTACATCATTGCCCCGGCCGAAGCCTCCAGCAACCTCGCGCGCTATGACGGGGTTCGTTATGGCTTACGCGAACTGCCTGATGGCGCGGGCCTGCAAGACATGTACGCAGCGACTCGTGCCGCCGGGTTTGGGGCCGAGGTCAAGCGCCGTATACTGATCGGCACTTATGTGCTCTCGGCGGGCTTCTACGACGCCTATTATACCCAGGCGCAGAAGGTCCGCACGCTGATCAGCCGTGATTTTGCCGAGGCCTTCAGCAAATGCGACGTGATTCTCGCGCCCACTGCCCCGACCGCCGCCTTTGGCCTCGGTGAAAAAAGCGACGATCCGCTGGCGATGTACCTGAACGACGTGTTCGCAGTCCCGGCTTCGCTGGCAGGTCTGCCCGCGATGTCGGTCCCCGCCGGGCTCAACCGCCAAGGCTTGCCGCTGGGGCTGCAGATCATCGGGCGTCCGTTCGACGAGCAAGGCGTGCTCAACGCGAGCCTGGCGATCGAACAACGCGCCGGGTTCGTCGCCAGACCCGAGCGGTGGTGGTAAGCACTCCGGCCGCCACTCATCGCTTCACCGCGCTCGATTCGCTGCGCGGGATCGCGGCCCTCGGTGTACTGCTGCACCACATGCCAGCGACCAATGGCTTGGCGAAGCTGCCGCTGGCGGATGCTGGCAACCTGTTTGTCGATCTGTTCTTTGTCATCTCTGGGTTCGTGATCGCAGCAAGTTATGGCGACCGACTGGCAGACGGGTTTTCGGTCCGCCGCTTCGCTGTGTTGCGGCTGGGGCGCGTGGTCCCGCTGCATCTGTTTATGGTCGCGGCATTTCTGCTGCTGGAACTAGCCGCGTGGGCATTCGGGTCGGGCGGGCTCAACCTGCGCGCACCGTTCACCGGGTTCCATTCGCCCGGACATTTGCTGCGAGCGATCTTCTTGCTCGATGGATATTTCCCCGAAAATAATAACTATTACAACGGTGTAAGCTGGAGCATCTCAATCGAGCTGCTGCTCTATGCTCTGGCCGTCATGGCTTTCCGCGCGCGGCGACCAGGCCTGGCGGCGTTCTACGCCCTTGGGGTGGCGGGGCTGGCTTTGCAGCTTGCCGGCGTCAACATGCTGATCATTACCAACGCGTTGGAACGCGGCGTGGCCGGATTTGCGGGCGGGCTGGCCTGCTGGCAGCTCTATCGGCTGCGGCCACAGCAATTGCAGTTTGCAGCGCTACTCGAAGTGCTGTCACTAGCCGCACTGTTCGGCTTCGTGTGGTTCGTGCCGCTGCTCGGTTCGCCCGCGCTGGTGGTGCTTCCGGCCATGGCAGTCGTCACCGTTTTCGCACATCAGACGGGGCCGCTCAGCCGGATCTTGACGCAGCGCGGGTGGGTCTGGCTGGGCACCATCTCTTACAGTTTGTACATGGTCCACGTGATGGTGCTGGCGCGGATCGCTGACCTGTTCCTGATCGCCTCGCGCTACACCGCGAACCCGCTCGCGCGTTATACTTGGCTGGACGGCATCCCGATCAAGGCGATTGACTTGCCGCTGCTGCCAGCGCTGCTGGTTCAATTCGCGATGATCGGCGCTTGCCTGCTGGTGGCGTACTGGGTCTATCGCTTGATCGAGGAACCCGCGCGGCAATGGTCGCGGCGTCGCGCCGCAGCGCTGTGACCCCTTTTCTTGGCGCGCATTGCGCCCTATCGGCAGAACCTATGAGCAATTATCGCATTACCGGCAGCAGCGGCGAATGGGAGGTCGTGATCGGCCTCGAAGTCCATGCGCAGATCACCTCCAAATCCAAGCTATTTTCGGGCGCGGCGACCGCGTTCGGCGCCGAACCCAATTCGCAGGTCAGTCTGGTCGATGCGGCGATGCCCGGAATGCTGCCGGTGCCCAACCGCGAATGCATTCGTCAGGCGGTGCGCACCGGGATGGCGCTTAATGCCAAGATCAATCCGTGGAGCCGGTTTGACCGCAAGAACTACTTCTACGCCGATCTGCCGCAGGGCTATCAGATCAGCCAGCTCTATCATCCGATCGTGGGTGAGGGTGAGATCGATGTCGTGCTCGATGACAAGAACCCCGAAGCCAGCACCAAGACCATCGGCATCGAACGGCTCCATGTTGAGCAGGACGCTGGCAAACTGATGCACGATCAGCACCCGACCATGTCCTACGTCGATCTTAATCGCTCAGGCGTGGCCTTGATGGAAATCGTCAGCCGCCCTGATATGCGCTCACCCGCCGAAGCCGGGGCCTATCTGACCAAATTGCGCCAGATCCTGCGCTATGTCGGCTCGTGCGACGGCAATATGGATCAAGGCTCGATGCGCGCGGACGTCAATGTCTCGGTGCGCAAACCCGGCGCTGAATTGGGCACCCGGACCGAGACCAAGAATGTGAATTCTGTGCGCTTTGTGATGGCCGTGGTCGAGGCCGAGGCGCGCCGCCAGGTTGACGTGATCGAGGACGGCGGGCGGATTGTGCAGGAAACCCGGCTCTACGATCCTGATCGCAACGAAACCCGGTCGATGCGCAGCAAGGAAGACGCGCACGATTATCGCTATTTCCCCGATCCCGATCTGCTCCCGCTTGAGCTCGATCAGGCGTTTTTGGATGAATGCGCAGGCAGCCTTCCAGAGCTGCCCGACGCCAAGCGCGCGCGCTATGAAGGCGCGTTGGGGCTATCAGCCTACAACGCCCGTGTGCTCACGTCGGACGTCGAGGTCGCGCGCTGGTTCGAAGCGCTGGTCACGGCTACCGCCGCCAATGCCAAAAAGGGTGAGGCCGAGGTGGCCAAGCAGGCCAGCAACTGGCTGACCAGCGAACTGTTCGGCGCGCTGAATAAGCTGGGCAAGGATCTGGGCGCCTCACCGGTTACGCCCGCGAGCGCCGCAGAATTGCTCGGTCTGGTCGCTAATGGCACAATCTCGGGCTCGGCAGCCAAGCAGGTGCTCGAACTGATGCTCGCCAGCGGCGAGGGCGCGGCAGCGATTGTCGAGCGCGAAGGCCTGACCCAGACCAGCGACACCGGCGCGATCGAAGCCGCAGTCGACGCCGTGCTCGCCGCCAATGCCGACAAGGTCCAGCAATACAAAGACGGCAAGGAAGCGCTGTTCGGATTCTTCGTCGGCCAAACGATGAAAGCCATGCAAGGCAAGGGCAACCCGGGCTTGGTCAACCAGGTGATCAAGGCGCGTTTGGGTTAACAGCTGGCAGCGAAAAAGGCGCCGGAGTTTCCTCCAGCGCCCTTGGAAATCTCAACTTTGTCGCGAAATTCAGCCCTTGCGCGTGCCGGAGATAGGGAACGTACCAAATGCGCCGGCCTTTACCGAGCCGGTCAGCGCGTCACCGTCGACGGTGGCTTCGCCTTCGAGCGTCATCGGCATCGGCACGGTCATGTTCATCGACCAGGTCAGTTTGTTGCCGTCGACCTTGCCGTTGTCGAGGCTCATCGAGCCCATCGCGCCAGCATTGGTGCCGGTGAAGGTATCGCCATCGACGGTGATGGTAATGTCGCTCTTCTGGTCGCCCATCGGGGTCTTGGTGACGCATTCGTAGGTTCCGGCAACAGACATGTCTCTCTCCTTACAGTCAGGTAAATAGCGTGCCTCACTCGCCCGTCGACGGGCCCGAGTCAACGGGGCTGGAAATCTCAAGCGGCAGGCCCAGTTTCCTTAGCTGCGGTTCGATCAGTTTCCGATCGCCGACCACCACGAACACCAGTCCATCGGGGGTTAGATAAGTGCCAGCCGCACGGTTGATCGCCGCAGCATCAATCGCCCGGTAGCGGGTGGGCAGCGTGGCATAATAATCGTCCGGCCGGCCGAGTTGCTGGTTCGAGACAATCGCGCCAAGCACTTGCGCGTTGGTTTCGAACCGGTTGGGCAGCCCGCGCACGTTGCCATCGGTCACCCGGCCCAGTTCGACCGGTTCGACGCCTCGCGCGGCCGGGAAGGCGCGCATATCGGCCAGCATCAGCGCGATCGAATCGCCGGTACGGTCAGCCTGCACCGGCGCGGTGACCACCAAGGAACGCGGACCTTGCGGACTGCGGACCCCGCTGCGGATCCCGTAAGACCAGCCCTTGTCCTCGCGCAGATCCATATTGAGCCGCGAGAGGAAGCCGTTGCCGAGCACTTCGTTGGCCAGATCGAGCGCCTCCTGGTTCTGGTCGCGCCCAGTCAGCGGCAATACGCGGCCCGCGACAATCACCGATTGCGGCGAACCGGG